>JALNXT010000124.1 GCA_023230245.1 Candidatus Cloacimonadota bacterium | reverse complement strand
GTTACCGCAACACATCCAAATTATGCTCCTTCCACTCAGGCGGGTGTGATTGTTGTAACCGGTTCCACTACCACTGTGAACTTCAACCTCGCTCCTTCAGTAAACTTATTAGTGGACGGGTTTGAAACCTATACTGACTTCGCTCTTACCTTTGCCCCTTGGACCTGTGTGGACGTTGACCTGAGCACAACCTATGGCTTTAGCGGAATAACCTTCCTGAATTCAGGTGCTGCTATGGCTTACATAGTGTTCAATCCTGCTACCACCACACCCGCAGCAACCACTATAATTCCTCACGGTGGAGCAAAAATGGCTGCTTGTTTTGCCGCCACAGCTCCTCCCAATAACGATTGGTTAATCACACCGCAAGTAACGGGTGCAACTCAGATCAAGTTCTGGGCAAAATCCCACATGGCAGATTATGGTCTTGAACGCTTCAAGGTTGGTGTTTCTACTACTGGAACAGCTCCTGGGGACTTCACCATTATCAGCGGTGCATCATACATTTCGGCACCAATCGAATGGACTGAATATACCTACAACATTACTACCGGTAACGTACCTGTGTACATCGGTATTCAGTGCTTATCCAATGACGCCTTCATCTTCTTCGTTGATGATGTAACTGTTATTGGCGGTGGAAGTGCTAATGAAGATCCAATCATCCCTGTAGTTGCTACAGAACTGAAAGGAAACTATCCTAACCCCTTCAATCCAGAAACTACTATTTCCTTTAACATGAAGGAAACAGCACCTGTGAGCCTCGAAATCTACAACGTCAAAGGTCAGTTGGTGAAGACCATGCTGAATGGCGTGCAAGAAATGGGTAACCACAGTGTGGTATGGAATGGTAAGGATAATAACGGTCGTGCAGTATCCAGCGGTGTTTACTATTACAAGATGAACACTGGCTCATACAGCTCTACCATGAAAATGATCATGATGAAATAGTTAAACAAGTTAGCAAGTTAACAGGTTAGTATATTAACAGGTTAACGAGCTGATAAGTTAGCTGTCAATTAAAAGAAAGCCCCGAACTTCGGTTCGGGGCTTTTGCTATAGAGGTGGTTTAAGAGTTAAGATTTGCGCGGGGTTGATGGATGCTTGGCTTTGTTTAGAATGGGTTGCTAAACTGATGCTTTGTTTCAACACAGAGGAAAAACAGAGGTGGTTTTAGAAATGGGATAAGAGTTAACTCTATTCGTCGCCTTTGCTCTGTTTTATTTGCCATCTATTCCGCTCACCCGCCTCTTGTACAAAGCACGGGAAGGGCGGTAGGGGAGGATAGGATGCAGGAAGGGGAGCAAAGAACACCGATACGTAACAACAGCCGCCCTCGGCTGTTAGCATTCGAGGTGAGTGCTGTTACAATAAGTGGTGTTAAGGACTCCAGACTAAATGAAGTTGGAAAGCTACAAGCTAATATCTATCAGCTTAGCGCAGCTTAACTCTTAATTCTTAACTCTTAACTTCAATGTAGGGGCACATTCAGAGGGCTGTTGCCCATAATGCTGCCAATATAATCGGTGGTATCTGCGGGAACGGCTTTGCTATCTTTGGTGGTAGTAGCTTTTTGTTCGCCGCTGGGCATAGCTTCACTTAGTGCTTTCATTCTTAAGCGCAACGAATCCGGCTGACCTTCATCGGCGGGTTTAACCAGCGCAACTTTAGTACTATTGGAAGCCGCGCTTTTAAAGAAATCAGGAGCTTTTAGCCAGCCTTGGCGGTAAGCATGAAAGAGGATGGAAGCCAGGATGATGGAGAAAATAACAATGCCCACCGTCCATAGAAAGTTCATAGAGAGCATGATTTTCTTGTCTTTTAAGGCTTTGCGAGGGTGGAATTTGTCTTTAACTACTTCTGGCATCATGATCTTGAATTCCTTCATCACGGCATCCAAATCCGCTTCCAGATAGCGAGCATAGGTATATATTAGCGCTTTGGCGATACCGAAATCTCCCAGATCAAAGAAACGGTTCTCTTCGATGCAGCGAATAAGCTCTTCCCGAATGCGGACATCTTCCCACACTTTCTTATATCCGATATCCCGCTGCAGCCGTAAATCCAGAAAATACTTGCCTAAGTTTTCCATAGATACTCTCCCGTAAAGGCGGTTGTCACTGTCCCGATAAGGATATATGCCTTTTCATTTAGTTCCACATGTACAAAGCCACCCGGCATATTCACTTTTACGGGAGCTTGGAGGCTGCCATTGCTGATTCCGCTGAATACGCAAGAGGTAGCTCCGGTTCCACAGGCAAGCGTTGCTCCGCAGGCACGCTCCCAGATTTTAATCTCTATCTCGTGCGTATTTATAACACGCGCAAAGTGAACGTTTACAGGCTGCGGAAAGCCACTATGCATTTCCAGCATGCTTCCGTACTTGATATGTGGCTGCGAGGATACATCATCTTGCCATACCACATAATGCAAATTACCGATATCCACCAAGTCACCGATAAAGCCTTCTGCTGGATATCCTTTCTTGCTTATCCGCGGGATACCCATATTAACGGCAATATCGCCATTCTGTGAGCTTATTGAAGCTAGCTTGACACCAGAGTCGGTTAGTATGGAAAGGCTGTCTAAGGATAGCTTTTGATGCATTAAAAAGGAAACGCAGCGAAGGGCAGAGCCGCACATCTCGGCGCGGGTACCATCGGCGTTGAAGATTATCATTCTGGCATCGGCTTGCGGGCAGGGAGAAAGGATAACTAAACCATCTGCGCCAATGCCTGTGTGTGGCTTGCATACATCAATTGCCAGAGTGGGGAAATCAAGCTCTGGTAGCGGGAACGCAAAAGCATCCAAGATCACAAAATCGTTACCCTGAGCATGCATTTTAATAAAGGGGATTAGCATAATACGCTGGAGATCATTTCGGTAAAACTGTGGAAGCCGGGATTATCCTTCACCCATATTGCCGCTTGCAGTGCGCCATACGCAAACCCGCTTCTGGAACGTACCCGATGGGTAAGCTCTATGGTATCGGCTGCGGAATCGAAAGCAATGGTATGGGTACCGGGAATGCTGCCACTGCGCACACTGGCAAAATGGAGTTCGTGGGGTTCAATACGACGTTTGCAGGTATCGAACAAGGCAGTTGTTTTCTTAGTGCTGTTGGCAATGATTACTTTGGCAAGCTCAATGGCGGTGCCAGAAGGACTATCTGCCTTTTGATTGTGGTGCAATTCCATGCCATACACATCGTATAAATCGAAGCGATCGATGTATTGAACTGCGTCAGCAACTATTCTGCTGAATAAGCTCATGCCAATAGAGAAGTTAGCACCGTGAACAAAACCCGTGCCAGCTTTTAGCACCAGCTCATGGATTTCATCATAAGCACTATTCCAGCCGGTGGTGCCTACCACGAGTGGTTTTTTTAGGGCAAGCACTTTACGGATATTATCCGTTACGATAGAGGGATGGCTGAAATCTATACACACATCTGCGTCTGCCAGGCTTTCGGCGTTTATTTCGTGGTGGCAATCCGCAAGATGGGGTCTATACGGCTGACAATTTCGCAGTTCTTATCGGCAGCTAAATCGGCAATCATCTTGCCCATCTTGCCATATCCGATTAACGCAATGCGGGTGGTCATTTTACGCTTCCGAATACTGACGGATCATTTCCTCTACAAACAGCACGCCTTGGTGAAGTTGCTCTACCTGAATGTCTTCTGCCACGGTGTGAACCCTATTCATCCCAGTACCCACAATAATCATCTGTAGTTCTGGAGTATTCAGGATATTGGCATCGGAACCACCACCACCCTTGCCGGTCGTGAAGGGGATATCCAGTTGGCGCAATGCCGATTGAGCCAGTTTCACTGCTGCTGCATCTTCGGGAATAAAAAAGGCATCGTATTCTGTTTCCATTACGAAACTGAAATCTGCCTTGCCTATTTCGTTATTATAGCGGGCTACAGTGCGCTCCACGGCATGGCGGATATCGGCACTAACCTGAGCCAATTTATGTTTGTTATGGCTGCGTGCTTCGCCTTTTATGGTTACTTGATTGGGGACAATGTTTGTGGCAGTGCCACCGATAATCTTGCCAACATTGCAAGTGGTTTCAAAATCTATTCTGCCCATCGGCATGGCGACGATTGCTTCCGCTGCTATTTTAATGGCATTCAAGCCTTTTTCGGGTTCAACGCCTGCATGAGATTCCTTGCCGTAGATAGTAATGATAAACGAATTCTGCGAGGGTGCTCCAATCGTTAATTCACCTACCTGCTGGCCATCGAAGGCATAACCAAATTCTGCTTGAATCTTAGCCTTGTTAAAGCACTTGGCACCGATCAAGCCGATTTCTTCGGAAATAGTGAAAAGGATCTCAATGGGGGCATGGTCTATCCCAGAATCAATCACGCTCTTAAGGGCGATCATAATTTCGGCAATACCAGATTTATCGTCACCACCCAGAATAGTATTTCCGTCCGTGAAGATACGGCCATTTTCTATCTTGGCTTTAATGCCGTTTCCCGGGGTAACAGTATCGCAATGCGCACAAAACAGCAGGGGTTTCTTAGCGATTTTTCCGGGGATGTATGCGTAAAGATTACCCGCATTACCATCGCTGTGTTTATGAGCTTTGTCTTCTTCTACCGTTGCACCCAATTCTTCCAAATCCAGTTTTAACACATCCACCATACCGCGTTCGTTTTTAGATTCGCTATCGATGGCTATCAAGCGGAGAAAATAGCTAACTACGTCATCTTGCATTTTTGATCCCCTTTAGAATTAACTTAACAAAGACACAATATCAACATGGCATTATTCTGTCAATTTATAATCTAAGCCAAATGTATTTTTATCGGCTCATGTTCAATTAGAGTGGGTAGCTACACGAGTATAGTGTTAAATAGCGTGATTAACAAAACTATAATTTAGCTGCTACAGAACCATTACATCTCTCTTCCTTGCAAGCATTGCCCTAGCATTGCCCTTGCATTGCGGATGGGATGGACAATTCAAGGGCAATGCTAGGGGAATGAAAGCACGAAAGATAGATGAAGAAATGAATCAGCAGACAAGCAAAATAAACTTAGCCACTATGATTGAACTTGAGCCATATTATTCTCGATTAACAGTTGTAAGCACGATTATAGAAGCAAGAGCAAGAGGGGAGGAGGCTATTCTTTCTCTGCCAGGCGTCTGGATAGAACCGCCAGCGAGGCGAACATATCCACATATTCCACGATAATATCTGCGGGTACAATGATTTTTTGAGGCGTAAAGTTCCAGATCGCCTTTATCCCACTATGCACCATAATATCGGCGATAAGCTGAGCTGATTCGGGAGGAACGGTAATAATCCCGATGCGGATATTCTCTTTTAGTGCCATCGCC
>JALNXT010000123.1 GCA_023230245.1 Candidatus Cloacimonadota bacterium | reverse complement strand
AAGAACAATAAATGGGATTACGGAGATTATTATAATAGAATTCTTCCTGAGGAAATCAAATATTTTTCGAAAACAATAAACATTAGAAAGAATTGGGATGTTGAAGAAGTATTTATTCCATAATTAACATGATTTCAACATAGGGAAATTGCTTATAATCACCCAAAAAAAATATTGTTATTAAAAGGAATATACTGCATATCGGAACAAGTACCATCCTCCGACAAAAGAAAGTATTTATGTCTTTAGTATTCTGATTATAAATTCAAGCTTGATTGATTGTTAAATAAATAGTAAATGCATAACTCGTTGACAAATACTAATTTTTGTATTGTATTCACCTTATTATATAAGAAAAATGTGAACATTGAGTTTGTATTATTGAAGCAAATAAAGCTGTAACTCTATAAAATAATGATTACAGAGTTACAGCTTATTATTGGAACTTATATGTGTTGAACAACAATAAAGATATGAATATTATAATAGCAGTCCTTACTAGGGATGCTATTACAATATATTTACATTCTCTTTTATTTCTTCAATATTCTTATGGAATTAAATATAGCTATTAAAGTAACACCAATATCACCAAAAACAGCCTCCCACATCGAAGCAATACCAAATACACCAAGAATAATAAATATTAGTTTTATTCCCATTGCAATTATTATATTTTGCCAAACAATATTTCTTGTGCTATTTGCTACATCAATAGCATCAATCACTTTTGAAGGAGAGTCTGTCATTAAAACAACATCTGCGACCTCAATTGCTGCATCAGAACCAAGAGCACCCATAGCAATACCAATGTCAGCACGAGCAATTACAGGAGTGTCATTAATACCATCACCAACAAATGCAATTTTACTCTTATTGCTTTTATCAATCATGTTTTCAATATGAGTCACTTTATCTTCTGGCAAAAGTTCAGCATAGTATTTATCAATATTTAATTTTGTTGCAAAGTCTTCCGCGGCTAATTTATTATCGCCTGTGAGCATTACTGTTAGAATATTCTTTGCCTTAAGTTTTTTTATTGTTTCTATAGCATCATCTTTCAATGTGTCGGAAATAATTATATAACCAGCATAAATATTTTCTATTACGATATGAATAACAGTACCTTTAATTTTACACAAAGGATGATTAATCTTTTCCTTATGCATCAATTTGTCATTACCAGCAAGAATAATTTTCCCATCAATAAGAGCTTTTATTCCATGACCTGATATCTCTTCAAACTGATTAATTCTCGAAATATCTATATTTTTTCCAAAAGCATCATAAATTGATTTTGCAATAGGGTGATTTGAATTAGCTTCAGCATAAGCAGCGTATTCCACTATCTGTTCATTTGTAAAACTATTAAATGTAACGATTTCTGAAACTTTAAATTCACCTTTTGTCAGTGTACCAGTCTTGTCAAATACCACTGTTTTTACTTGTGTTAGGGCATCAAGAAAATTAGACCCCTTGACAAGGATTCCTTTTCTGGATGCACTTCCAATACCGCCAAAGTAACCAAGAGGAATACTTATAACCAAAGCACAAGGACAGGAAACTACCAAAACTACTAAAGCACGGTAAATCCAATCACCAAATGTTTGACTTACAAATAAAATGGGTGGTAAAACGGCTAATAGCAATGCACCAAAAACAACAACTGGTGTATAGTATTTTGCAAATGTTGTAATAAATTTTTCAGTTTGAGACTTTTTAGAAGTAGCATTTTCAACCATTTCAAGGATTTTTGAAACAGAAGATTCGCTGAAACATTTCGTTACCTTTATTTTTAATAATCCATTTTGATTTATCATACCAGATAGTACAGAATCGTTTTCCTTAACTTTCCTAGGTATACTTTCACCAGTTAAAGCAGAAGTGTCTAAAAAAGAACTTCCTTCTATTATTTCACCATCTATAGGTATTTTTTCCCCAGCTTTCACAATTATTAAATCTCCAACATTTATATCATCAGGTAAAACAATTTTAACATCGCCATTTATCAATAAATTTGCATAATTAGGTTTGATTTCAAGCAATGATTTTATTGACTTACGGGAACGACCAACTGCAATATCTTGAAACAATTCACCCACCACATAAAATAGCATAACAGAAACAGCTTCAGCCATTGCATCTATTGCAAAAGCTCCTAATGTAGCAATAGTCATTAGAAAATATTCGTTAAAAAATTGTCCTTTTAATATATTTCTTAAGGCCTCAGCAATCACCTTCCAACCTACAATAATATAAGCTATCACAAATACAAAATATTCCGCAAAATGGAAGGGTGTATTATATAATGATTTCTCAAATATAATACCTATAAGTAAAATTAAAAGAGCAGAAACTACTTTAATAATTGGAGGTCTGTGTTCTGACAATTCACTCACATTATTATCTTTATTATTTTCCAAGACTTCCACTTTTGGTTCAATTTCTTTAATTTTTGATATAACCTTTTTGATATTATATGTGTCAATGGTAAGTGTTAAATTTGCAAAATCAACATTGACAAACTTTACTTCCTCCATTTTTCTAACATTATCTTCAATTTTAATTGCACAATTAACACAATCAAGATTTTTAAGTTTAAATTTTTCCATTTATTTTATATTTTTCCAAGTAAAAAAGACTAATCTACAGTAGATTCCAAACCTGTTTTTACTTTATAAACTTTTTGAATTTCGGAAACATAGATAATACCATCACCATGATTGCCTGTTCGTCCTTTATTCGAAATTATACCAACTATTTTTTCAACATCAGAATCATTACATACTATTTCAATTTGAACAACCTTACTATCAGTTATAGAAAAGTATGTTGAAATATATGATTCATCTCCTTCAAAATTACCTGTACCTTCAGCCATTGATACAGTAGTATTAGGAAAACCATCTAACTTTAATTGATTTAATATATCATTTACTTTAAATGGTTTTACAAATGCTTTTATTTCTTTCATAAATATTTTTTATTATTGATTAACAACTCATTTCGCCTGCATTTTTCTTTGCAGAAAGCAGATTATATGCCCCTTTAATAACCACTTTTATCTTTTTAATATCAAAGCCTTCTGGTAAAGTTATTTCAGTATATCCTGAATCAGAAACTCCTTTATGTATTTGTACCATCTGATATTCAGTAAAAGGTTTTCCATCTTCTTTTTTATTTTTTTCAAATATAAAGATATAATCTTTGTCATCGAAGCTAACAATAGCTTCTGTTGGTAATGCTGTTACTTCATTAGTTGAGGCATCTATTTTAGCATTAACATACATTCCTGGCAATAGATTTTTACAATAACTCGAAACATTTGCATATACTTTATAAGTTTTATCCGCATTCACAGACCTTCCTATTTGATATATTGATGCTTCATGTTCTTCTCTTTCTCCATTAATAAAGAAATGAATTTTTTGTCCATTTGAAACTTGATCTGCATCTTTTTCAAACAAATTAAGCTCAAGGAATAATTTATCAGTATTTATTATCTCAAATAAAATATCTGATGGCGAAACACTTTTTCCAATGCTTATATTGGCTGTTTTTACATAGCCAGAAATAGGTGAGACTAAAGCTATTGACCTGCTTATATTGTCTTCATTTAATTTTAAAGGATTAATGCCTATAAGTGATAATTTTTGTTCCAAGGCATTTACTTGAACTTTTAGACTTTTGTAATCAGAGGTAACTTGTTGCATATTCTTTTGGGAGGATATACCATTTTTATAAAGTTCTTCTTGACGATCATATTCAGCCTTAGCAAATTTTAATTTACTTTTTGCTTCAAGATAATCTCGCTGAATGTCTACAAATTCAGGATTTTCTAAAACAGCAAGTATTTGTCCCTTTTTAACAGTATTGCCAGGCATAAGCTTTGTGCTTTTTACAAAACCACCCATAGGCATACAAACTGTTGCAAGATTTTGAGGAGCAACACCTATTAAGCCACTTACTTTAAGTGTTCCACTTATTGAACGATATTCAATTGTCCCCATTTGAATGTCGGCAAGTTTTATCTGATCATCTCGCATTTCAACAATATTTTCAGGTAGTATTTCAACCTCTTTAGCTTCGTCTACTTTTTTGCCACCACTACAAGATACTAATGATATAAATAGAGCGAGTATAATTGATGATGATATAAATTTATTTTTTGTCATAATACATTTGTTTAAAAGATTTTACCTTGAATGAAATCAATAGAAATAATTGTTTGGTTATAGTTGTTAAGTGCATCGAGGTGATTAAGCTTAATGCTTAAAGCACGACTAAGACTTTGGATATAATCAAAATAATCTAATGATCCTGTTTGATAACTTTTTGTTGCTTGATCAATAATTAAATCAGCTTCAGGAATAGCTTGTTTTTCATAATAATCAAGACTATTATTATACTTGGAATATTCTTCCATTAAGGAATTATAGTTTCCCATAAGTGATTTTGAATAATTTTCAACATTAATCTGAGCAACTTGTTGTTTAATTTTTGCTGCTTTAATTTTTGAAGTATAAGGAGTGAACCAAAGTGGAATTGATATATTAGCTTGAACACCAGAAAAACGATCCCCAAGTCCAAAACTGCGTTGAACTCCATTTATTTCTTGAGTTCCTTGCATAGTTTGACTAAAGTATCCAATTCCCCAATCAGGTAACATTTTGCTTTTTTCTACCTTTGTTTCTAATCCTGATACTTCAAGCTGCTGCTGGGCAAGTCCTAATGAAGGATTATCAGATATTGAGAAATTATCAGCTGAAGGATAAAAACCAAAACGACATAATACAGTATCAGTTGGATATATAGTTGACGTTGTATTTAAAAGTAAATTCAATTTCTGATTTAATATATTTATATCAGCATTTACTTGCTTTAACTGGTTTCTAACTTCCATACTTTGCGAACGAGCTGTAATCATTTCCAAACGATTTGTTTCTCCTGTTTTTAATCTTAACTCAGCAGCATATTGAAATCTTGAGTAAAGACTGTCTTGAAGTATAAACAATTTCTGTTTTGAGTAATAATAAGCAAGTTGCCAGTAAATTTGTTTCACTTGTGTTGCAATTTCAAGTTGAGATGTTTTTAATTCCCATTTACTGCTTTTTACATTTGCATTTGCTAATTTATTTTGATTTACGTAAACAGTAGGAAATGAAAATGACTGTGAAATAGTAAAAGTATTATCCTTAGAATATGAATTTATTTGACCATATTGTCCTTCAATAGAAGTTTTTGGAATATCAATTGCATTTCCTTTTAAAGCTTTCTGAATATCTACAGAATAAGCAGAAGAACGTATAGATAAATTACTATCCAATGCAATTTGAATAGCTTGTTTTAAATTTATTCTTCTTATTTCTTGAGCATTT
>JALNXT010000122.1 GCA_023230245.1 Candidatus Cloacimonadota bacterium | reverse complement strand
CAAAGCACTCCTTAAAGTATTTTAATTATCTATATAGATAAAGCATTCCGTGCAAATGTCAAGCATCTGCTTAGCTCATTTCTGGCAAGATAAAAAAGACTGGCAGGTATCTCGCTTATACCGGAAGACAAATACATGCTTCAGTTCATCGCTTTAGTCCAGCAACGACTTTCAACTTGGTGATTTATTTTACAAAGAGCCAAAGAGAGAATCTAACAACATAGTTAAATCACTCTATCTTCAGACTTAGTTCCATCTTTCCACCCTCAGCAGGATTGGAATCCTGCTCTACACTCCAGCACTCCATAACGTCAACACAAAACACTCTATATTCCTTGCTTGTATTGCCCTATCAATGCCCTATCATTGCCCATGATAAGGGCAATGAGTGGACAATGATAGAACGATTCAGACAAGAGCGAGGCATTATTTCTTAACCACTCTAATTGAACTTGAGCATTATAATTCTACTTAATAAGCATCGCCTTGGGAAAGGATATCTTGGGAACTTATTGTTGCACAGCTATGTAGAGCGCAGTTGCCAGCTTGACCAGATTCGCATCTGTCATATTGAGGTTTTCGGATAGCTTTTTGGCGATATTGGTCATCACCATGTAAGCTGCTTCGTGGTTCTGGGCGGCAAAACCATCGAATTCGGCTTTGCTTAAGGTGTATAGCAGGCTATCGTGCACGGCGATGATATTTGCGGTACGGGCTGCATGACCCAAAACTCCGTTTTCACCAAAAGTGGGTAGCATGCTTCCGCAAAGGGTTGCCAACACCTTTTCGGTGGAAGCCTGATCTTCATCAAAGCCCTTCACCAGGTCTTTGGTAACCTGCACACATCCTTCCACCAGCAGATAAATCTGATCGCCGAAGGTATTCTCTTTTAGCACATATTGCCCTTTGCTTACCTTCAGAGGGCTGAAAAGCGGTTGCAGAATCTCCAGTTGCTGGGGGCTTAGCCCTGTAAATAGTGGCACACTTTGTAAGGTTTTAAGTTCTATCATATCATGCCCCTACGCTATTAAAATGGCAAAATCGTTAGTTAATATGATGCTGTCGCGGGAGGGATTCCAGCGGATATTGCTCTTATTCTCACCCATCACACGCTTGGATTTCGCCAAAGCAGCCTTGATAAATTGATCTATGCCGGTGCTATCATCGGCAAAGATGGAAGAAGATTCCAACTCCGGCTCTTTATTAATCAGCCCGATAATCAATTTGCCCTGTTCATGATATAAAGAATCAAAATACTCGCCGAAGCTCTTGCCGACAAAGCCATCCGTAACCCTGATGGTGGTGATAAGTTTTTGGGGGTCTTTGGCAAGATGACTGAATATCGAGAGGCTGTTACTCTCAAAAACACTGTTGGCAAGAATATAGCCGCCAATATCATCCCAGATGATGATATTGCTTATCCCAATGCGTTGCAGCATATTACGATTTTCGGTGTTCATTAGCTGAACCGTGATTTTCTCTTTTTTAACCTGATATTGAACTGCATTGGCAACGATGATGCTATGATCATCTGCGGCGCTAACCGCCAAGGTATGATCTGCCAGAATAATCACTTGCGCAGCATGCTCCACTGCGGCTCGTTTTAACGATTCCTCTTGCGTGGCTTCGCCCCGGACAAAACTTAGAGATAGAGAAGGGTATTTGGCTTCCAAACTCTCAAAGAATTCTGGTGTTTCGTTTGCCAAAATGCAAACATCCGTATCCTGAAGCTGCTTTTCGATGAGCGCACGCAGGAAATAATCTCCGGTGTTGTTCCAGCCGCAGATCACTACGTGGTTATGTGTTCTTATTTGTTTCAAACCTTTTGCTCCTTTCAGTTTATCCTCTATGAACAGGGAGGCTATCAGACCCGTAAAAACGGAGAGCGAAGTGAAGCCAACTGAGATTAGGATTAAACCAACTATTCTACCCGGATAGGTTACAGGAAATTTGTCGCCATAACCAACCGTGGCAATGGTAACCACTGCCCACCATATACCATCCCAAAAGGAACTGATCGTATTTGATTCCTTCCCGCGGTATTCAAATAACCATGCTAATAACGCGGAAAGCATGAGGAGAAATACGATAAAAAGGAATACTAAGAGGAAACGCTTTGCCAACCTTTTCGTATCAGCATGCATGTTCAGGCGCAAGCCCATACTGCGTAACCTCTTTTTAGTAATCATAAATCTACCCTATGCAATAATCAGGAAAAGTATCATGTTCATGATGCCGATAATCAAGTTTAGCACCATAAAGGCGATCAGCATAGGTTTGTAAACATATTTGCGGAAATAGCCGTAGAAGAAATCGATGCTAAACTGGAAATCATAATCATCAATGCGGTGCTCAACCCTAAGTTGCTCGACCATTTTGGGCACGGTTTTACGCAGCAGGTTGCCCGCCAAAGTGCTGAACGCATCGACGATTTTGTTGCGGATGCCTTCCTTTAGCTTGCCGGGAAGAAAACGCCAATCCTGCACAAACTCTGTCTTTTCCCACAAGAAATCGTGGATTTGTTGCAGCCACTTATTCAAGTAACCACCACGCATTTCAGGATTTGCAGCCTGTTCCAGATAATCATGCAGAATATCACGTGCTTTGTTGAATAGCCATTCCCTTTTTCTTACTAAAAAACCGGGAGTGAAGGGAATACGTTTGCCAAAGAAATAACGCGCTTTGGAATTGAATAAAAACCACTTGAATAGATATACCAGGGATAGCCCTAAAGCTATGTTCCACAGTATAAAGAGTAAAGATTTAAGTAAGAGCATTAAAAACCTCCTCCTGCTCCACCACCGCCAGAGCGTCCACCGCCCCCGCCGCCGAAACCACCAAAACCACCAAAGCCTCCGCTACTACCGCCTCCACCCCAGCTTCCGCCAGAACTTCCGCCACCAAAGCCACCACCACGTCCGCTAAAAATGAACATCCAGATCAGGACTTCCAGGATTTTACCTTTGGTTACGATCATGAGAATAATGAATATTATGATTAGACCAATTACACCAGCACTAGATGAACGCCTGTTATTGGCAGAACGTTGGGAATACTGGGATACACCGCTTAGGGTTACGCCTTTCTCTTGGGCAAACTTGGAAAACAGCATCAGACTTCCCTGTATAAACGCCTGATCCCAATCCTCACTGCCTTTTGCCAAAAAACTCTTCATCGTCTGATACACTTCGGAAGCATAGGCGTCGGTAATATAGCCCTCGGCACCATAGCCAACTTCGATGCGCAGCTTGCGTTCTGCCAGTGCCAGCATGAGTAGCACACCTTCATCACGCTTGCTGCCAATAGCCCATGCTTTGTAAACTTGTACGCCATATTCCACTTCATTGGCACCGCCGATATCAGGGAAAGTGGCAATGAAGAGGTCGCAACCTGTCTTTTCCCGCAGTTCGATAGCCCAGTCGTTTATCTTGTTTCTGGTTTCATCGTTCATCACTCCGGCAAAATCGTTAACAAAGCCAATAGGCTTGGGTATCACTGCGTTTGCCAGGGTGATGCACAATAAAAATGCAATCAGGATAAGGTAGTACCGGGCTTTAAACCTCATGGAGAATATGCCCCATTTTGCGTTTCTTGGTTTGCAGGTAACGTCGGTTTTCGTCTCCGGCTTCAATCTCGATGGGTACCCGCTCCACAATTTCCAGACCATAGCCGGTTAAGCCAACTATCTTCTTGGGGTTATTGGTTAACAGCCGTATCTTTTTTAGTCCCAAGTCTTTTAATATCTGTGCGCCGATGCCATAATCCCGCAAGTCTTCCGGGAAACCCAAATCCAGATTCGCCTGAACCGTATCGGCTCCGTTATCTTGCAAATGGTAGGCTTTAATCTTGTTCAATAGGCCAATCCCCCTGCCTTCTTGGCGCATATAGAGGATAACGCCTCTCCCCTCTGCGGAGATCATCTCAAAGGCTTGGGCAAGCTGCTCCCCACAATCGCAACGAATGCTGTGCAGGGCATCGCCGGTTAAACACTCCGAATGCACCCTTACTAGGATGCTCTCGTCTCTCTTGATCTCGCCCATAACGAGGGCAAGATGGTATTCATCGGATATATCGCTAACATAGGTGATAATATCGAACATGCCATATTTGGTAGGCAAATTGGCTTTGGATACGGGATGAACCATCCTCTCTTTCTTGCGCCTCCAATGGATAAGCTCTTCGATAGTGATAATCTTCAAGCCATGCTTTTGGGCAAAGGGAATCAAGTCATCAAGCCGAGCCATTTCGCCATCTTCACGGATAACCTCACAGATAGCTCCCACAGGATGTAAGCCTGCCATTTTAGCCAAATCCACCGCTGCTTCAGTATGCCCCGCGCGCCTGAGTACTCCGCCCCTTTCGGCAAGGAGAGGAAACACGTGTCCGGGACGCATGAACATGCCAGCAGTGCTGTTGGGATCAGCCAAAGCGCGAATGCTTTTTGCCCGCTCAGAGGCTGAAATACCGGTCGTAGTGCCATGAAATACATCCACCGATATGGTAAACTTGGTGCCATGCCGTTCGTTGCTTCTATCTGTCATCAGCGGAATCTCAAGCCTTTGGGCAACCTCCGCTTCCATCGGTACACACAGCAATCCCTTGCCGTGACTGATCATAAAATTAACATGGGCAGGGGTAATGAGATCGGCAGCCATCAGCAGGTCACCTTCGTTCTCGCGGTTTTCATCATCCACCACGATAATCATTTCACCGGCTTTTATGGCTTCTATAGCATCTTCTATCTTGCTGAAAATAGCTTCAGTATTATCTTTCAATGTCTGGGTCTCCTTCAAGAATCTTTTTAATATCCCGTGTTTCGGTGTCAATAGCAAAATTATCATCCAACCACTTAAGAGTATAAGCCAGATCATCGGGAAGCGAAGCACAAACGCTGATCAGTTTCCCGCTAAAGGGATGAATAAACTCCAGCTTCCAGGCATGAAGTGCCTGCCTGAGAAGGTGCGTAGTTAGCAATTCCGTGGCTTTTCGTTTCATGTTCTGAGGCAGGATTGAATGTACATAGCGTCTGGTATTGTAGAGCAAATCCCCTAAAATGGGATAGTGCAGGTGTTCGAAATGCACGCGAATCTGGTGCATTCTCCCGGTTTCTAGGTTTACTTTTAAGAGGGCAAAATAATGCCAAACCTTGAGGGTTTCGTAGTTAGTAACTGCATAGCGCCCATCATCTGCCACACACATCATGCGGGGATTGTGGCTGCTACGCTTGATGTAGGTTTCAATCGTTCCGCTTTCGGGATCAGGCACACCCGCAGTAATCGCCAGATATGTTTTCTTGATCTTCCGCTTGGCAAACAACTCGGAAAGCTTTGCCTGCGCTGCATCGTTCTTGGCAATGATAATTAAGCCCGAAGTTCCCCTATC
>JALNXT010000121.1 GCA_023230245.1 Candidatus Cloacimonadota bacterium | reverse complement strand
GCGATCCCAGCTTGGATCTTGCCATTTTGGCAGCCTTAATCTCCAGCCTGAAAGATACGCCTTTGCCCGAAGGCTCTGTGTTTATCGGCGAAGTGGGACTAAATGGGGAAGTGCGCCCTGTTGCCCAGCTAGAAAATCGCATCAAAGAATCTCTCAAGCTGGGCTACGAAAGAATCTATGTTTCGGGATACAGCAAGGTAAAAGCCAATCCCAAGGTGACAAAATTGAAAGATATCAGGGCATTATTCGCCGCATTGCAAGCTTAAATGCTCGTCTTCCCTGCTCGAATTGCCTTAGCATTGCCCACTCATTGCCCTTGTGATGGACAATGTATGGGCAATGATAGGGCAATGCCTGCACGGAAGCGGCAAAGGTATGTGCTTTAAATGAAGTATTTTCGGTTAAGAAAGTGCTTGACGAAATGAGCAGGTTCAAAAACGATGCTAAATCATAGAAAAATCTGATTGATAAAGACAAGGAGAAATAATGGTCAAGCTGAGACTAAGACGGATGGGTGCCAATGATAAGCCTTTCTACCGCATCGTAGCCGTAGATTCCCGCATGAAACGCGATGGTAAATACATCGAATGTGTTGGTTGGTACGATCCCAAACCGAATCCATCCAAAATCAATATAGAAACAGAGCGAGCCATCTACTGGCTTGGCGTTGGTGCACAACCCTCGGATACAGTCCGTTCGTTGCTGCGCAAAGCCGGCGTATTGCAGATTTGGCACGAAAGCAAAGTAAAAGCCCAAGCAACCGCTAAGGAAGCTTAAAACAAAATATCAACTCTGAGGTGACACATGAAAGATCTTATTGAATTCATGGTTAAAGCTCTTGTGGACGATCCCGGTGAGGTGAACATCACCGAGATTAATGGCGAAAAGATTACCCTATACGAACTGCGTGTAGCAAAGACAGACATCGGCAAAGTAATCGGCAAACGCGGGAGAACTGCGGGTGCTATTCGCACTATCATAAACGCGGTTAGCACCAAACAAGGAAAGCGCGCCGAGCTCGAAATAATCGAGTAAAAGGATTGGATTATTCCAATTCTGTGCACCTAAACAAGCAAGGATCGGCAGTCCGGCAATTGAAAATACCCGGTCTTACCAGAATAGGTAAGCTGGGGGGACGGGATGCAGATGGCTTTCATCATGTGATGATCAAGCCGGAATACCGAAGTGTATTTTCTACGCTTGAAGATGTGTATTTGATCTTTAACAGCGATAGAGTGTTTTACGTAACTATCAGTGAGAGAAAACAGTCTGACAAAAAGAACTGGGTTAAGTTTCTTGAGGATGGCGTTGCTGAAGAGCAGCCCAAACACAAAGATGTAATTCTGGCAATTGCGGACGAAGAGCACGATACCGAAGCAGAAGAACTGAATGAACTGTTGGGTTTTAAGGTATTATTTGCGGATGAAGTGATTGGCGAAGTTCAAGATTATTTCTTCAATGGAGCCCACGATGTTTTGCAAATAAGCGATGCCTCTAAAACCGAGATCCTTATCCCCTATGTGGATTACTACATAGAGGCAGTTTTAAGGGATTTGCAGAGCATCATTCTGCAGCATTCGGAAGCTTTAATCGCCTTTTACCGAAACCAGACAAAAGGCGATAAAAATTGACCTTCGACGTGCTGAGCCTTTTCCCCGATACTTTTTCAGGGTTTTTGGACAGCAGCATTATTGCCCGCGCCATACGCAGTGAAACCGTACAAGTAAGGCTGACCGATTTTCGGAGCTTTAGCAAGGATAAACACCACAAGGTGGATGATTACCCTTATGGCGGCTTTCCCGGTATGGTGATTCAGGCACAGCCAGTTTACGATGCGATAAGCTCATTACTGGAAGAAGGCTCTGCGCCGGTGATTTACTTCACTCCGCAAGGACGCAAGCTGAATCAGCAAGTGCTGCAGCACTACAGTAAGTATCAGCGCGTGATCCTGCTTTGTGGACATTACAAAGAAATTGATCAGCGGGTTCGAGACCTCTGTGTTTCGGATGAATTGTCGCTTGGCGATTATGTGCTAAGCGGTGGAGAGCTTGCTGCAATGGCATTTATAGATGGCGTTAGCAGGCTACTGCCGGGAGTTTTGGGAGATATTGAAAGCGCGAATAGCGATTCTTTCAGCACCCCCTTACTTGGCTTTCCCTGTTATACCCGTCCGGAAGTTTTTATGGGACTTAGCGTCCCGGATGTTTTGAGAAACGGAAACCATAAAGCAATCACCCAATGGGCATTGGACGAAGCAACAGCCTTAACCAAAGCCCGCAGACCAGATCTTTTATCAGACTAACAAAAGATAAATTTACAACGCAGGAAGTGTGTGATGCCAATTTTTCTGCAATGAAAAGGATACGCAAGCAGCGGATGGAAACATTCACTCGGCTTTATTCAAACAGGCAACTGCCTTTTGATGAAGCTTGGCAAAGGACGAACTGAAAAACCATTTGATTCGCCCTATCGCCTTTTTGTTGTCGGCTCACTTCTTCCGAGTATATATATGGGAGGAAACCCAAATGGATATTCTGCAATAAGTTGGCAGAGACCAAGTCAGAACCGACTTTCCGGATTATCGCGTTGGCGATACCGTAAAAGTCCATTATAAAATTAAAGAAGGTAGCAAGGAACGCATTCAAGTGTTTCAAGGCATCGTGATTCAAAAACGCGGTGCTGGCGTTTCCAAATCCTTCACCGTACGTAAGGTTTCAAGCGGAATCGGAGTGGAAAGGATATTCCCTCAAAGCTCACCAAATATCGATAAACTTGAGATCGTTCGCCATGGTCAGGTACGCAGAGCGAAGTTATTCTACTTGCGTAGCGCCCAAGGTAAAGCGGGAAGAATTAAAGAACGCAGAAGATTCACTGCATAGTTACCCAAAACTCATCTTAGCCCCTTCTTATCTCTCGGTAGGAAGGGGCTTTGTATTGCCTGGTATGGAATGATTAGTTAAGAGAGGTTATTATGGATAAACGCTTATTCTACAATGCGCCAACAGATGCAGTGCACCTTGTAATCGAACTGGAAGAAGATACCATTATCGACGTAAGCTTTTGCGCAAAACAAAAGACAAGCAAAGCCACTACCGAAGTGGAAAAAGAGACATTTCGCCAGTTAGATGCCTATTTCATGGGTAAGTTAACCGAGTTTGATCTTCCCTTCTTTGCTACCGGTACCGTGTTTCAGCTCATGGTTTGGGAAGAACTGCTAAAGATACCTTATGGAGAGACAATTACCTATGGACAACTCGCCGCCCGCATTGGCAAACCGAAAGCTGCCCGCGCCGTGGGTGGAGCTTTAAACAAAAACCCCATTGCGATATTGCTCCCCTGTCACAGAGTGATTGGCTCCAGCGGCAAACTCACTGGCTTTGCTGGCGGAACCGATGTTAAGCATTATCTCCTGGAACTGGAAAAGGCACTGTAGCAGTGATATTGGGAATCGGCACAGATATTATTGCGGTAAGCCGCATCAAGAAAGCTATCGATGCTAATCCACGCTTTGTGGAGAAGATATTCACGCCTGCCGAGATTGCTTACTGTAGCGGAAAAGCAAGCCCCGCACAGAGCTATGCAGTGCGTTTTGCCGCCAAAGAAGCAGTGATGAAAGCACTTGGCACGGGCTGGGATGGAATAGTAAACTGGCAAGATATTGAAGTGGTGCTGGATACTAAAGGCAGCCCCAAGCTTAGTTTCTATGGCGGCGCACTACAATTAGCAACCAGTATAGGCATGCACTCAGCACATGTAAGCCTTTCCCACGAAAAGGATTATGCCATAGCTTATGTAATCCTGGAAGGATAAGAACAATATGATAGATGATGAACTGATCTTTGGCAGCGATTTCTTTGATCTGGAAACAGAAGAAAGCCCCACTGACGACAAATTCTCTTTGCGGGAAGGCGAATTGCGGGAAGTGGCAATCCTCTTTGCCGATATCAAGGGCTTCAGCAGCATCTCAAACCTCTTCGATGCAGAGACCATACACAAGAAGATGGACGAGATAATGAAGATATTCTCCCGTTGCATAAGCTTCTACGGTGGCTTTGTAGATAAATATATGGGCGATGGCATCATGGCTCTCTTCGGTGCCAAACAAGCCAGTGAGCAGGATACGGAGCGCGCTATCATGGCAGCCCTTAAGATGCAACAACAACTGCGGCTCTATAATAACATGCTAAAGAAGCAAGCAGGTTTTGAAGCCGTGGAACTGGGCTTGCGTATCGGTATAAACACCGGCATGGTTTCAGTTGGCAAGGTTGGTTCCGATAGAGAAGGGGATTTCACCGTCTATGGCCCCGAAGTGAACCTGGCTTCACGCATGGAATCTAATGCGCCTGTGAACCAGATTATGCTCCCCCAAGCTACGATGAAGCAAGTAACACGTAGCTTCGAATTCGAAGCAGTTGGAGCTAAGAGCGTTAAGGGTTTTGATGAGCCAATAGAGTGTTTCATTGTGCTCTCACCCAAGCTTGAAGGTTCGTTGCATCGCCGTGATCACACCTCACATTATGTCGGTAGAACTGCTGAACTTGCCCAATTGCAGGGTCTGTTGACAGAGACTGAGAATCACTTAAGTCCCATAGTTCACATCAGAGGAGATGCAGGCTTGGGCAAGACTCGCCTGGTGTACGAGTTTGAACTTGCCAATGCAAACCGCGCGATATTCCTGCATGGAGCTTGCAGTGCCATCAGCCCTGCACCGTTGAACTTGTTCAGCTCAGTCCTGGAGTCGTATCTTAAAATCCAGATGAATGAAGTAACAGAGCTGAAACTTCAGAAGCTAAACGCAGCTTTCTTGCAGCTTGAAACAGGCATGGATGAAGAGGCAAGGCAGGAGATGCAAGACATAAAGAACCTGATAGCCTTCCTGCTGGAGATAAAGCTTGCTGATCCACGCTTGAAGCAAAGCGGCACAGACCTCTTAAATCATCTCTCTATGGCGATTGAAACCTTTGTTCGCATCATTGCTATAAAAGCCCAGAGCTTGGCTAAACCTTTGGTTCTTATTCTGGACGATTTACACTGGATGGATGAAGCATCTTCGCGGGTGCTGGAAAACCTGATACACAAGTTTTCGGGAGGCAAACCCATTATCCTTTGGGTGTTTATGTCTCGCATGGAGTTCAAGCTACCACAATATATGAGCAAACTCAGCAGCACCAGCCAAATAAAGCTGAAACCCCTGGAACAGCAAGATATCAAGATATTGCTCAATAACTTCACCACTGGTTTGAATTTACCGGAAGATACCATTGATAAGGTCATTATGCTCTCGGAGGGAAATCCTTTCTTTCTGGAAGAATGGTGCAATTATATCGAGAGTCTGCCCGAAGCCGAGTTGCACGATTTCCCGGTTCCGGCAAACCTGTACACACTTATTATTACCCGCTTAGATAG
>JALNXT010000120.1 GCA_023230245.1 Candidatus Cloacimonadota bacterium | reverse complement strand
CGCCAAAACCGTGAAAGGTGAGTTTGGTTTCGAGCTGCTAACCCGTGAAGCAGCCTTCTTTAAGGATTACCGCACCGGCGAGATATTGGAAACTTGGTACAACCCCTTAAACAAGATGAACGTTCCCGTGGTGCAAATATGGAACGACCCTGTGAATCAAGACATGAACTTCGAGGCAGATATGCTGCCCTATGTCCACCAGATACTACCCTCTACCGATTTGGGAGATGAATTGGCTTTTACCATGGAGATTTTCCCCTTTTACACCAGCCCTCTGCCCCGCAAGGAATTTGGTGAATTCTCGCAAAACGATACCTATCAAGCTGCTGAGTTCTTTAACTTTTTTGCCAAAAAGGCAGATCTGCTGAATCCTGCACTCAGCACGGTGCCCGCCACCATCACCTGGAACAGAATAAGCCCCTGGATGCCCTTTATGCGCATGGGCGACCGCGCCGGTTCTTTGGTGTTCGTATGCCGTGGACAAAAGCTGGAAGGCGGTTTTGAGGCACTACCCAAACAAATAAAAGACTACGTTATGAAAACCAAACCGGAATTCGCTGCCCCTCCCAAAGAGTGGAGCGAACCCAATGAAACGAGCTGGACATATTTCCGCAAGCTCTTAGAACAGGGCTTGATCAAGTAAAAGACCTTTAGGAGTTATTATGAAAAGATTGCTTATCCTCGTTTTCCTGTTTATCGCTGTCTTTCTTGCCGCACAAGCGACAGATCCTTTCAGTTCGATACGCCATAGCTCGGTGGATACAAACGGAAACGTGCATCTGCGCTGGAACAATGTGGACGCTATCGCCGGTGGCTCGTTATGTTTTTACAGAATCGGAACGGGTGCATGGATAAGCGTTACACCTACCGTTACAGACCCTGTTACGATGGAAATGGAAGCCCTTATCCCCTACAGCTTTGGGCAAAGAATGCGCTATCGCCTCCAATACGGCGTGCAAACCGCAGAAGGCGATGTAAGTATCTTGCACGCAGCATACAGCGATGCAGATTCCTTCCCAATGAACTTAAACAATATGGCACTCATCTGCACAGATCCCGCAGGGGATTTGGTGGCAGGCACCAATACCAATCTGGATGTTAGAGAAACATACGTAGCTGCCACGGCAACTAAAATATACTTTAGCATGAAGAACGCCACGGGTGCGTTCCCCACAATGAACTCCATTTTCAGCTACAACGCCTATATGTGTGGTATAGCGAATGTAGAATCGGCAATTACAGATTCCATTGCCTATGCCATGATTTACGCCACTGTTCCCGTGCTCCTAACCAACGGGCTATACAAGATTGGTTACGATGCAGCCACAAGTTTGCCGACATTTACCAGGCTTGGCAATATCCAGGCGCAAGTGAGCGGAGCGACCCTGCATCTGGCATGCAATATCAGTGATCTTGTCAATGACCCTGCTTTTGGGAACTGGCCTAATTCAATCAATGGCTTAGGTATTGCCGCTAGTACGCTGTCTTTAACTGTTAGTCCGACCTTGGCGGTAGATGCCGGAGATTACAGCCTGCCGGCAGGTGTGATCTTTGTGGATAACGTGTATGAGGTAGCGGTGAACCATCCTCCCCAAGTTATGACCACGAACTACGATGCTGAACTTGAACTCCTGTATTTTACCTACACAGACGAAGATAATGACTTCCCCTTGATTGCCGAAGTGGAAACACCCGACGGCACAATCATCCAGGCATACTCCCTGGACTTTTCCTTTCAAAACGCCACCTTCGCAGCAGCAATACCCGCTACTACACATGGCTACTCGGCTTGGCGTTTCAGCGACAATGGCACCTCCATGGTAACTGGCTTTTATAGCATCTACACAGCAGCGGAAGACGATGTCATGCTACCCGCACCCATCACTTGCCAAATGCCCAACCCGTTCAAAACTAACTCCACCATTGCCTTAAAGGGACTAAGCAATACTCCCCTAAAAGTAACGGTTTTTAACCTTCGCGGACAGAACCTCGGTGATATCTATACCGGAGTTCCCAAGTCCACCGAGCTAAGCTTTAGCTGGGACGGCAAGCTCGCATCCGGTATCTATTTCCTGAGAATAGAGCAGGACAAGCGGGTAATTAACCATAGATTCGTGATTACTAAATAGGATAACAGGTACGTATGTTTATAGACTATGCTAAGATTCGCATCAAAGCCGGACACGGCGGTGATGGCAGCGTAAGCTTCCGGCGGGAAAAGTTCGAGCCGATGGGCGGACCAGACGGCGGTGACGGAGGCAGAGGTGGAGACATAGTTGTTATCGGCGATACCAACCTGAACACCCTGCTGGACTACCGTTACAACAAGAAGTTCAAGGCAGAAAACGGCAAAGGTGGCTCGGGAGGACGCAGAACAGGTGCTTCTGGGGCAGATTGTGTCCTGCGCTTACCACTCGGCACAGAAATATATTTACTGGAAGACGATAAGCGCAGGAAGCTTGCCGATATCACCGTAGCCGGAGAGAAGGTAGTGCTCGCTAATGGCGGACATGGAGGCAAGGGCAACAGTAACTTTGCGACCTCCACCAATCAAGCTCCCCGCCATGCCACTCCAGGCGGTCCCGCTCACGAGATGGAGCTGGAATTAATCCTAAAACTCATGGCAGATGTGGGCTTAGTGGGTTTCCCCAATGCCGGTAAATCCACCTTGCTAAGCGTTTTGTCTTCAGCACGCCCCAAGATTGCCGATTACGAATTCACCACTCTTGAGCCAATGCTTGGCGTGGTGCGGGTTGGCGATTACAAGAGCTTTGTGATGGCCGATATTCCCGGTATCATCGAAGGTGCACACATGGGCAAGGGATTGGGACACCAGTTCTTACGCCACATCCAACGCACCAGCATCCTGCTTTTCTTAATCGATATTGCCGCAGAAGACCCTGTGGAAGCATATCGCACCCTTAGGGCGGAGCTTTATCTGCATGATTCATTTATGGATAAAAAGCCCCATTTAATTGTAATCAGCAAGACGGATACCATTCCTGAAGATGAGCTTAAACCCCGCCTAAAAGAGATAAACAAGGGTTTCAAGAAGCATTTCGGAGAGGATATCATTGCCATCTCGTCCGTTAGTCAGAGCAAGCTTGAGGAACTGAAATACCTGGTTTTCCGCACTCTTCATCAAGGACAATGAACGCACTCAAACTAAAAGCCTGGCTTTGCCTGAAAAGCACTCCGGAGTTAAGCCTTAAGAACACTCTGGAGCTACTGAAGCGTTTCCCTGATCCGCAGAGCTTCGTCGGCAACCCCGCGCATGAGCTGTATGCAAGCGACACTTTGC
Source organism: Candidatus Cloacimonadota bacterium (assembly GCA_023230245.1). Classification (GTDB taxonomy): domain Bacteria; phylum Cloacimonadota; class Cloacimonadia; order Cloacimonadales; family Cloacimonadaceae; genus Cloacimonas. Next base: position 2,146 of record JALNXT010000120.1, on the reverse strand, counting down.
GTCCTGCGAGTGCGGAGTATCTCAGCCAAGCCAAGCTTCCCTTTGATGCCAATTGGACACTGGAACTGTGTGAAAGCCACCACATCAACTATCTCTGTATCACTGATGCAGATTACCCCACCAGCTTACAGGGTATCTTTGCGCCGCCATTGGTGCTATACTATCGGGGTGATTTGCTGGCTACGCTGCGTACGGTTTGTCTTGCCGTGGTGGGAACTCGCAAACCCAGTACCTATGGCATAGAGATGTGCCGCCGCATGTTAGCTCCGATATGCGAAAAGGGAACCACCATCGTCAGCGGATTAGCCATGGGTATAGATACCATCTCTCACCAAACGGCACTATCCGCCAAAAGCAAGACCATCGCGGTATTGGCTTCTGGCTTAGAAAGCATTTATCCACCTGCGAACAAAGCATTATCTGAAAAGATTATCAGCAACGGTGCATTGGTGAGCGAATATGAGCCGGGAACCAAGCTGGAGCGCTGGAACTTTCCCGCGCGTAATAGGATTATCAGCGCCTTGGCGCAGGCTGTGTTAATCGTGGAAGCTCCTCTGGATAGCGGTGCTTTGTTAACTGCCAAATTTGCCCTAGAACAATCCCGCCCCATCTATGCGCTGCCGGGGAATATCAATCACCTCAATGCCCAAGGACCGAACCAGCTTATCCGCGACGGGGCAAAGCTTATCTCCTGTCCCGAAGATTTGTTTGCGCTGCTTGGTTACAGCAAAGAAAGCTCTGAACAGTTAGAACTCTTGCCCGAACTTAGCCCCGAAGAACAGCAGATATACGACGTTCTGGGAGCAGAGAACCGCGAGATCAGCTTCGATGAATTCCTGATGCTCACCGGTTTCAGCTTCGGCAAACTATCTATCGTGCTGCTGAATCTGGAACTAAAGGGCATGCTTGCCAAAAGCAGCGGCAACAGCTTTATGAGGGTTTAATTAAAATTACTTTCTTCGCGTATGAAACCTGTTACTTCCTCGTTTGTTGCTCCTGAGATGCTTTGATAGAACAAAGCGAAAGATGCGTAATAATAAGCCCCAATCCAGAGGAAGGGGATACCCCAGCCTATAACGCCAAGAATAAACCAACCAATAAATGAAAGCATCAGCATGAAAAGCTCCATTTTATGACCCATCATCATCTCTTGGCTAAGCTTAATGGCATCTGATGCACTAACGCGAGGGTTGTCATTCAGGATAAAGAATGTCATCGAATAGGATAGAGAAGCAATAATCCCAGGAATGATAAGTAGTATTGACCACAGTAAAGTGAAAAGCAGCACCAATAACCCCGCAATAAAGCTCCTCATGAAGTCATCTTTTGCCTTGAACAAGGTTTCAATACCAAAACTACCTCCCCGCACCAGATTCGTATAAATCGCAGCCAAGCCAAGGGCAAGCGGACCAGTTACGATGAGGAAACTAAAGTAGCCTAAAACCGGGATTGCAGAAAGCCCTGCTTGAAGAATACCAAAAACCAACATAATGATAGCACAGTTGTTCCATTGCCCGCTAAGTAATCTACGAGCTTCAGCTCTGATTTCATTGCTTTGTAGCATAATCAATACCTCTTTTTTTTAGAATACCCTGAATATAATTAGGTAATTAGAAAGTCAAGCATTATTTTATTTGGGCGGAAATTACAACCCTGGCAACCCATCTTTTGACTTATATAATCGGCGACTGTAACTTCATAAAAAAGCGCTGCCAGTTACAGCTTGGCCGATTTATGATTTAAAGGAAACACCTACTCTATAACGACGACTTTTTAACTCACAATTACGCTGTGTGATAGTATTCTGGCTTACAACAAAACTCGTCGCAGCGTAATTGTAAGTCAAATTCCACTTATTGGGCTGCCAATTTTCGAATTGGCAGAGACTGCAAAGAAGAAGGTAAGCTAGAGTAAAATATGTGCTAAATCGCTGAAGCATATGTAAAAACTTCTTGTTATGGAACATAATTTGAATACACTATTTTCAGAGGCAAGGAAAATTAAATGAGTATAACCCTAAGTGATGCCGCATGTAAATACATGAGGCGCAAGCAAGAGATCTACCGTAAGAGCGACAGAAAGCCACGTTTGATTTTAGTGGCGAGAAGCTGTAAGGGAGCGGAGTTTCGCCTTGTTTACGAAGTGC
>JALNXT010000119.1 GCA_023230245.1 Candidatus Cloacimonadota bacterium | reverse complement strand
TTGCAGGTTATCAGAATTTGACGATAACTACAAATGCTGCCCGAGTTGCCAATCTTAGCCCCGAAACTTCATACACTTACCGGGTTAGAGCGGAAAACAGCAGCTATTTAACGGCTAATTCCAATACCATTACAGCCATTACCACCGCCACTGTTGTGGGAACAGGAGCCAATACAGCCATTGGTGGCGCAGCAAGCACGGTGTTAGTGCCTGCGCTTAGCGGTTACACCAATAACAATGTAGCAATAGATCCTACCGTAAGCAGCAGCGACGATTTCAGCGTAACTGTAGCCACAATTACAGGCGGTATCCGTTACAGCATTACCAGCTCTAATAACAACGCCTACAATGGTGCATACGTGCTTAACCATGCTGGTTTGGGCTACGCACCTGCAACCCTGTTATACAGGTTTAACAGTGTGGAAACCAGTGCCTCTACCTTTAGCAGTACAGTTACTCAAACCTCAATTACTTTAAGTGGATTGAGCGGAACTGGCACCTTAGAGATAGATTTACTGCAGGCTCCCCAAACGCTGGATACTCCTATGCTTACGATCAGTGTGTCGGGAGATACTGTTACTCTTTCTTGGAACTATATAGCCAATGCCACCTCTTACCAGATAGATAGCGGTGATACGCCTTATGGCCCATTCACGCCTACTACCACCAGTTTGAATACTTGGAGCGAAACCAGCACTACCAGGAAATTCTACCGGGTTACAGCTCTAAGAAACTAATAGCTTGCCATCTGAGCTATTCAGATAGTTATTGACAGGATAAGGGAAACTACGCTTTAGTGCTCATAGTTTCCCTTTTACTGTGTCAGTATTCGAGGTATTAAATGAATATTACTGTTAAAGAAGTCCAAACTCCCAGCGAAATGAAGCAATTCATTTACCTGCCAGAAAAGCTAAATGCAGACCGTCCCAATTGGGTACCGCCCTTTTATGCAGACGATGCCAGAAGCTTTGATCCCAAGCGCAACCCTTCCCACGCCTATTGCCAGCATGTGTATGCTTTAGCTTACGAAGGTGATAAGATTGTCGGCAGAGTTGCCGGCATAATCAATACCAGGTTTAACACCCTATCCAATGCCACTACTGCCCGCTTTGGATACATGGATGCAACTGATAGCCTACAAGTTACGGAAGCTTTAATCGCTTTTGTGGCTAAGTGGGCAACCGCCAAAGGTATGACCAAGCTGATAGGGCCGATGGGCTTCACCGAAGAAGACCCCGAAGGCTTTATCATCGAGGGTTTTGACGAAGTGGTTACCCTGGCATCCAATCAAAACCGCCCATCCATGCCTGTTTATATGGAAAAGCTGGGCTTTAGCAAAGAAGTGGACTACGTGGTTTACAATGTACTGGTGGCAGAAGCAAAGACGGAGCTTTACCATAAGATGTTCCTGCGCAAGAGCCGCAGCACCGAAATACGCCTGTTGGAGTTTAGTAAGAAATCCGAGCTTAAGAAATATATCCTGCCCATCTTCCGCCTGATGAACGAAACGTTTATCGATTTATACGGCTATTCTGCCTTCGAAGAACACGAGATGCAAGACCTTGCCAATCGCTATCTGCCGGTGGTAAACCCCCAGTTCATCAAAGCTGTGGTCAATGCCCAAGGCGAAGTAGTAGGCTTTATCGTCGCCATCCCCAATATGGCACCGGGGATTATTAAGGCGAAGGGTCGCATATTCCCCTTAGGCTTCCTGCACATCCTCTCCGCCATGAAGAAATCCACCCAATTAGACCTATACATGGGTGCAATCAAGGAATCTTATCGCAGTAAGGGAGTGGATTTATTGATGGGCTATGCCCTGCTGGAATCCTGCACTAAGGCAGGGATATTAAATTGGGATAGTCACCATGAACTGGAGAACAATATCCAGGTGCGTGGCGAAATGGAGCGCGGTGGTGGCAAGATATACAAACGCTTCAGGATATACCAGAAGCAGCTATAAGCTACACTATCTTTACTCTGATCTCGCGGGCAATACGCCGATCCAGCACATAGCGTGCATCGCCCACTGCCACAATAACATTTGGCTCGTCGCTATCGTTTCTGTGCATCGTTAAGGTCATCCCTTGGTAGAGACCACGCTCAATAATTAGCAGGTGCTTATTGCAAGTTATTATAGCCTTTTCTCCGCTTGGTAGATCGGTCAAACTCAAACAGTCGCCCGAAGCGCAAGGGCACGATTCTCTTCTCTGCATGAAGCGCCTGCCAAAACGGCTAAGCCTTCCCCGGTTACGATTGTTCAACATGTTTTCTCCCAATATTTCGCAAATTAACAAAGATAAGGGCAAAGAAACCCACACAACTTAATATCCAATAGATGGAACCGCTATTAAACGCCAAAGTCTGATAGATAAGGGTGGAAACCATCCATGCCAAGGCGGTGAGATAGGCAAAATCGAAGAGCATCCATTTGAGGCCATGCTCTTTGAACAGCATGGTTAAGGCTGCTGCGCAAGGTGAATACAAAAGTACAAATACCAGAAAAGCAATAGCCGAAGCCGAGCTTCCGAAGGAGGTTTTGATATTTCGGGCATAAACAGGGGTATTGCTTTTATCATTCTCCGCCGCTTCACCTTTCTGATAAAGACTCTGCATTGTGCCTACAATCGCCTCTTTGGCAAACAATCCGCTTATCAACGCCACCGATGCCTGCCAATTGCTGCTTTCTATCCCCATAGGTGCAAGCAGCGGGGTTAAAGCTTTTCCGCCCAATTTCAGCAAGGGAACCCTCTGATGATCTTTACCCACCGGCAAGCTGACCACTTGCAAAACATTAATAATCATAATCACCAGCAGAATCGTCTTGCCTGCACGTAGCACAAAATCCTTCAATCTATGCCAGGTATGCAGCATTATAGCGTTTAGAGTAGGCATATGGTAAGGCGGCAGCTCCATCACGAAATTGCCTGGTTCGCTTTTAAATAGCGTCTTTTTAAGCATCAAACCCGTGAGCATCCCCATCACAATCCCAAACATATACAGCCCGAATATCACCAAGTCAGCATGTTTGGGGAAAAACAATATTCCCAAGAAAGTATAAACCGGCAGCTTTGCTCCACAGGAGATAAAAGGCGTTAAAATAGAGGCAAACACCCTGTCGCGAGGGCTTTCCAAGGTACGCGTAGCCATAATCGCCGGCACGGTGCACCCAAAACCCACCAGCAAAGGAATAAACGCCTTCCCCGGCAGCCCAATCTTACGCATAAACTTATCGGCAATGAACGCAGCGCGCGCCATGTAACCCGAATCTTCCAGAATGGACAAACTAACGTAGATAAAGAAGATGGGAGGAATAAAAGCGCCAATCGTAGCAACTCCACCTCCCAAAGCATCACTAAGCAAATAGTTTAGCCATTTAGGAAGCGAGAGCAGCGTTAGCAGTGCCCCCAGTTTATCCACAAACAACCAGGTTAAAGAGCTACTTATCAAGCTGATCAGCGGCTCGCTTGCCTTCACCGCTACCAGGAAGACCAAATACATCACTCCAAAAAAGATAGGCAAACCGATAAACCCACTCAGCACCACTTTATCAACTGCGTCAGAGAAAGTCCATTGGCCTACTCTGTGGCGTTTCACCACATCTTTCACCAAGCCCCGAATGAAGCCATAACGGTCATCGGCAATCACCGCACCAGGTTCCTGTCCCCGGTGCTTAGAAATAGCTAGGATTTCTTTATCAACTGTCTCTTTTTGCTCTGCATTCAGCTTCGAGCTATACTCTTTATCGCCTTCTATCAGTTTAACTGCCATCCACCTGTTTTGCAAAAGAGCACTATAAGCCTCTTCCGCAAGTGCTACTTTGGTAGGAGATTCAGTGCGGCTTGCCAATGGGTACATTCCGGCTTCCACGGTCGTGCGGAGGATATTATCCAGATGCTTTTCCACAATCTCGTCGTAATAGATGCACTGAGGATTTGTGGGGTGGGTTAAACTATGTTCTATGGCTGCCGTCAATACGCTCAAATCCATCTGTTTATTCATCACCAGAGGCAAAGCGGTAAACCCGAGATGCGAAGCCAAATGCTCGATATCGATACTGAGGCCATTTGCTTCGGCGATATCATTCATGGAAAGCACCATCAATAGAGGCGCACCAAGCTCCATAAGCTGCACCGTTAAATATAGGTTACGCTCCAGATTGCTTGCATCTACGATATTGATAATCAAATCTGGCTTCTCGTTTAATATGTAAGAGCGCGCCACTTGTTCATCAGGGCTGCCACTGGAGAGGGAGTAAACACCCGGTAAATCGATAACCTCAATCTGCCTATCATGAAATCTACACATACCAGATTTGTGTTCCACGGTTACCCCAGGCCAATTGCCCACGGTTTGCCGCGCGCCAGTTAAGGCATTGAAAAGGGTAGTTTTACCCACATTGGGATTACCCACAAGGGCAATAATTGGCTTAGCTCTCATCGGGTTGATTCTCATTATCATTTGCGGTGCATTTCCAGCAGAGGCCTTTGATGTTAAGCTCTATATCCTGAGCTTCAAAGCGGATGGTCTTGGCTTGTGCAGCGATAGTTTCGTTTATCGGCTGCAAATCTGTTTCCATAATTGCCCCACAGCTACGGCACAACCAGTGAATGTGTTTGGGATGACCGTAGATATGCTCATACCTGTCCCGTCCCGAACTCCGTAAAGCACTCTGCACCAAGCCAGCTTCCATCAAGAGAGGTAAGGTTCGGTAAACGGTGGCAAGCGAAACTTCAGGGGTAACTCGCTTCACTTTTTCATACAGTTCTTCTGCATTAAAATGCTCATGTAACTTGAACGCCTCCAGCAAGATATACTTGCGCGGAGCGGTAAGTTTCAGCCCTTTTTGGGCGAGATACTCGGCGAATTTATGCTCATGGTCTTGCATTTCTCCTCCCCTGTATTGAGAATCAGTTGCAATATTCCGTAGGGAGGCTTTTATGTCAAGCGATATTCGCTATCAACTCCCACCCATTGCCCTTATGATGGGCAATGATAGGGCAATGATAGGGAAATGCGTTCAATTTATGCTTCGGAAAACTATAAAGAGTCAGTCAAATTTGCAATTCGGCTCACTGATTCTTGCAAATGGCACAAAACTCCCTTTTTTCGAATGTGCCGGAGTAACGTTTAGTTCACTGATTTTTGCAAATGGACAGATCAAGCAAATCATTTGGGTCACGACTTCTGCAAATTGGCTCACCGAAAACTTCAATTGGCTCACCGAAAACTTCAAGGAAAGGTCACTGAAAACTTCAAATGGATATCTGAGTCAATTGAGATCAATATCGGGATCAACATAAAAACATAGAGAGCACTGGGTGGTGTATCCACGTATCGGAGGAATACTAAACCCAAATAATGCAGTAGGATTTTCTCAGTCCCCATTTTGGGACTGTTTTTAAGCCTGCCAACAAGTGTATTTGGTAAGCCCAAAAGCTTTTGATTCAGTTCATG
>JALNXT010000118.1 GCA_023230245.1 Candidatus Cloacimonadota bacterium | reverse complement strand
TTCCCGCATTCTGTTAAACAAAGTGTATGCCTTAGTTAAAGAGCAAGGCTGGCAACTGGTGAATCTTGATGCCACCATCTGTGCGCAGGCACCCAAGCTTAGCCCTTATATTAGTTCCATGCGTAGCAATCTGGCTTTAGATTTGGATTGCGCCCTCCAGCAGATATCTGTGAAGGCCACTACCGAAGAAGGCTTAGGCGTTTCTGGTAAGGGTGAAGGCATCGCAGCTTACTGCCATTTACTACTACAGGAGCTAAAAGTATGAAAGCGTTAGCGGTTATCGGTTATCACCATACCGGCAAAACCACCTTGGTTACTGCCATCATAGCAGAGCTTAAGCAGCGCGGATTTAGGGTAGTCTCCATCAAAGATATCCACAGCGAAGCATACCGAGCCGATACCGATGGTAAAAACACAGCCTTACATGCTCAAGCAGGCAGCGAGGCGGTATTTGCCAAAGGGCTGTACGACAGTGCCTTACTGTTCCCCCGCAGCCTTGACCTAAAAGAAATGCTTAGCTATCTTAAGGCGGATTTCCTCATCATCGAAGGGATGAAGAATGCCCCGGTACCAAAGCTTGTGTGTGCTGAAAGCACCGATCAGCTTGATGAGCTTATCGACGGCACAGCCATCGGCATTTCGGGGATTATATCTGATCACTTAAACGACTATGCCGGACTTCCTGTATTCTGTTTGCAGAAAGACATGAGCCGTCTGATGGACACCATTTTAACCAAGACCTTTGATATCCTCCCCGTTAGCGACCCTGAATGCTGCTCCGAATGTGGTTTCACCTGCTATACCATGGCAGAGAATATAGTCCAAGGCAAAGCCACTCGCAGCGATTGTGTATTAGACGGCAATCCAGACATTAAACTGAGCATAGGCGGTGAAGAACTGGTTATCGTCCCCTTCGTGCAAAAGATACTGCGGGATGCGATCCTTTCCATGGTGGACAACCTGAAAGACATAGATCCCAAAGGCAAGATTTCCATCGAGATAAGGCGTGATTGATAGGGAAGCCTACTTCAGCAAACGCCATCCCATCGCTTTTCCTATCTGGCAGAGAGCCGTTATTGGCATTGCCGGAGCGGGTGGCTTAGGCTCAATCGTGGCAAGCTCTTTAGCCAGAGCCGGCATAGGTAAGATAATTATTGCCGATTTCGATACCGTAAGCCTGGAAAACCTGAACCGCCAACAGTTTACTCTACAACAGATTGGCGAAGCTAAAGTACACGCACTCGCCTCTAATATCGCAGGCTTCAATCCCTTTATTATCATCGAACCTCATTTAGTGAAAGTAACGCCTGCCAATATCGAAACTTTATTTGGTGGTTGTGACATTATGATCGAAGCTTTTGACGATGCCGATCAGAAGGAGATGCTTATCCACAAATGGATGGAGAATTATCCCGCCAAACCCATCATCGGTGCATCCGGTATTAGCGGCTATGGCAACAACGAAAGCATCAGCATCCACCGTTATGACAAACTATACATCGTGGGAGATCTGCAAAGCAAGCTGGAAGATGGCATAAGCCCCATCGCAACCAGGGTAGCCATAATCGCCAACATGCAGGCAAACCTTGCTTTGGAACTATTAGCTCCCCACAATCAGGAAGGTAATGATAATGGATAAACCCAGCTTCATCGTAAATGGTCATAAACTCCCCTGGCAAGAAGGCTTAGTAGTCCGCGATGCGCTTACCATGATGACTTACACCTTCAAGATGCTGGTGATAAAAGTAAATGGCAAGCTGGTAAAAAAAGGCGATTACGACAGCACCCCCATCCCCCTAAATGCAGAAGTAGAGGTTATACATCTGATTAGCGGAGGCTGATTGTTCCCTATCAAATCCCACCCATTCCCCACAACGATGGGTGAAGGTGGAAGTGGTCATAACCTCGATCAACACTTGTTAATTCTACCTAATCGCTTCGAAAGTCAGCCTAAACAAAGGCTCATGTTCAATTAGAGTGGTAGCTACACGATTATTGTGTAACATAGCGTGATTAACAAAACTATAATTTAGCTGCTACAGAAACATTTTATCTCTCTTCCTTGCTTGCATTGCCCTATCATTGCCCTTGCATTGCGGATGAGATGGACAATTCAAGGGCAATGCTATGGGAATGGAAGCAGAAAAGATAGATGAAGAAATGAATCGATAAACTTAACCACCATGATAGATCTTGAGCCTAAAAAAAGCGTTGCACGACCAGCTAAAATGGCTTATTATATATTGAAACTCTGCATAATATAGCAGTAAGGATGTGCTTATGCCAATGCCATTTATGATTAAACGGATGATAGACACAGAGCTACACTTCCCACAAAGGTTTTCTACGATGGTAAGCAAGAATTGGGGATTGATGTTTTCCAATGAAGGAAACAAAGCTTCTCACGATAGTAACCATGCGGTGATCACAGATTATGTCGGCGTGGAAAGCTCTATACGGGATATTGAGTTTTTCTATAAGAGCAAAGGTATTATCCCCAGAATATACTCCTCTCTGCAAATAAATGATCTGGAGCGCATCAGCCCTTCTTTGGACAAGCATGGCTTTGTTTTGGAGCTTAATGATACCGAATATTTTGTTCACGATCATGAGAGTATCCTGCATGAAGCGAGTGACCTACAAATCGAGCGTGTGAAAAAGCTGGATATAGACATGATGGAAACTATTGCCGTGGAATATGGGGGAGATTGGACGATTAAAGTGGCGGAAAAACATTTACTCCACCCCTCATTTCATCTGTTGGGTGGTTTTGTGGGCGGCGAACTTGCCTCACTTGCCTCAGTTAGCGTTTATGCAGGTTACAGCCGGGTGGATGATGTGTTTACCAGAGATAAATTCAGAGGTAGGGGCTTTGCAGGTGGGCTGATTCACCATCTGGTGAATTACCATCGGGGATTAAGCGATAATCATTTGTATTTATACTCGGATAATCCGGCGACGGCAAAGCTATATGAGAAAGCAGGATTCTCCCGCATTCCCCAAGAATTTAAGACTTGGGTGGCATATAAAAGTAGCTAATCTCTTATTAAAACGCTCTTACGTAATATACTACCGTTTCCTGCGTTGAAACGGATGATATAAGTCCCTGTTGGGCAAGCGTTGCCTCTATCGTCCTTTGTATCCCAGTTTCCCACCCAAGTTCCTGCATGCTTTGCCGTGGGGATAAAGCTGCGCACTTTTTGACCCCTGAGGTTATAGATCGTAAAGCTCACTTCGGCAGCATCTTTAATAGTGTATTCCAGCTCCAGAGAGTTGCTGAAAGGATTGGGGTAGCAGCTAAGAGTAAGGGCACTTAAGGCAGGAATCACATCGTCACCATTTTGCACACCGGCTTGAACTCTCCAAGTTACATCGAATGCAATACTATCAGATGAACTAACGTTACAGCGCAGCGTGTTTGCCCCTGCCGGGAAGGTGCTTTCATAAACCATATCGCTCTGACCTGTTTGCAGAATCTCGTTAGCATACCAGGAGTAGGTAAGCTGAGCAGTATTGGTATAGGCTTCCACCATGAAGGCAAGAAGTTCCCCTGAATTGCAGACGATAGTTTGGGTAGTATCCGGAAATACACTATTGATATTCAAATCCAGCATACGGAGTTGGTAGATATTTACCGGAGTAATCGGCTTGTCGTTGGTACCTGTAGGCACAATACCAATCGCCTGAACCACATCGATACCCTCAATTACTTTCCCGAATATGGCATAGTTTCCATCCAGATGGGGGGTGGGTAAAAGCGTGATGTAATATTGGCTGCCCCCACTATTGGGAGCAGAGGAATGAGCCATCGCAAGCATACCAGGCCGATCGTGGTGTAAAAGTGGGCTAAATTCATCCTGTATTGTCCAGCCTGGTCCACCATAGCCAGTGCCGTAGGGGCAGCCATCCTGAATCATAAAACCGGCGATTACGCGATGAAATATCTTGTTATTGTAAAAGCCGTTGTTGGCAAGCAGCATAAAGTTACTGGCAGTAATGGGGGCAATATCGTTGTATAGTTCTGCTGTAAAGCTGCCCATGGAGGTGTGCCAACGGGCAAATGCTCGAGCTTGCATAGCCCCAGGGACATATAACAAACCGATTAGGATCACAGACAATAAGAAGTGTTTCATAATATTCCACCTGCTTGATTTTACTAATGTCCTTATATTCATCATGGTTGTGGGTGTCAAGCAGAATCATGCCCAGCTTGCGAAAATAAACATTGACAGCTTATACATGAATGTTAATAATGAATTCCGTCAGTTGTGTTAGTTACTAATAGTTTAGCGATGATTACACACTGTGGACTTTGGTCTTATAAGGAGATATTGTGAAAACACTTTTTTTGCTTGGTTTTATTCTTTTTGCTACCCTACTATCCGCCGTGTCGGTTACCTTCCATAATGAAAATCAGTTGATGCAATATACTAATGCCTGGATGTTCAATTATGGGGCGAGTGATGATCCTTTCTATCGAGGTTATAATGAATCACACAATAAAATTGTGGCTTTTGGGGATTTGAGTTCTACACGTCGCAGTTACGAATATGTTTATTGGAATAATGGCCCTGTTATGGTGAACAGTCCTATATCGAGTAGCACATTAACTAACTCCAGTGCCTTCTCTCCTTTGTCCGGGGTTACTTTTCCCGATACTACCTATCACTTTGTGGTGGGGGACAGAGATTCCGGCACGAACTATCAGCTTTGCAGCTTCAACCATATTAACACCGTAAATGCGAACAACAGTTGGCAAACCCTTAACCAAGCTGGAGATTGTCGTATTTATACAGGGGCGACGGCATATATCGAAAAGAACATTAGCACAGATCCCTCAATCTACAACGCAGTTGTGAAACTGAAGCTAAACAATTGCAGCTTCTATTCGCTTTCGCCATATCCTTTGAATGCTGGTTCAGGAGCGGATATCTTGGGCTATGGATGGGGTACTATCGATCCAAGCGCAGGTGATGCAGCATGGATACAGGCTTTTACTAATTCTACAGGTCAGGTGGATTTCAATTTCCAAAGTCCATCAGCAGTTGTGCAGACTTCTTTTGGGCTATACACTTCGGATATTATTATCACACCGAGCACAATGAAAAGAAGTGTAGAAAGTGCCATAAACGTAACCGCTCCCAGTCAATTGGATACGTCAGAACAAAATGATGTGCTGTTGAGTGTTGCAAGTGGCAATTATTACTATCAAAACCAATCTCCTCTGCTTCACAGCAGTATGGTGGCGAAGTTCTATGCTTCGCCGCAAGGCAGCTTCCCGTTAAACATAGATAAAGTGTATAACGAAGCCTATTGGGAGCTGGGAACCACCTACAACGACTGCACTACTTCTGCGGTGTTTGATCTTAGCAGTGTTCCGGGGATAAGTGTACCCAGCAATATCTGCTTGCTGAGGCGCACAAATGGCTTCGGCAGTACATGGTACAACACCAATGCTACAATAC
>JALNXT010000117.1 GCA_023230245.1 Candidatus Cloacimonadota bacterium | reverse complement strand
TGGAAAGAATTAAAGTAGAGCTGATCGGAGGGGATTACAACCCTGTGGATTCCAACGAACTAGCCTTCAGAATTGCTGCCGGTATGGCGGTTAGCAAGGGTTTGCGCGAGGCTTCTCCGGTAATTATGGAGCCTGTGATGCTATTAACGGTTATCAGTCCCGACGATTTTGTCGGCGATATTATCAGCGATATTAACGCCAAGCGCGGCAAGATAGAGATCATGCGTAGGCACAGTGAATATCAGCAAGAAGTGGTAGCTGAAGTTCCTCTTTCAGAGTTATTTGGCTATTCCACCAGGATGCGCTCTATCAGCCAAGGTAGAGCGATATACACCCTTGAATTCAAAAAATATGAGATAACTCCAGCGAATGTTCAGAATGCAGTTTTGAAGCGCATCAGGGGTTACTAAGAATAATAGCTTGACAAGGAAAGGTTTTTTTATAACGATGAGAACGTACGTATGTTAAACAAAGGAGAAACAAATGAATATTGAGCTTGCAATCAATGGCAATGTTGCCAGCATGAAGATTGAGGGCATCCTGAACAGCGAAAATGCTCATGTCCTCCAAGAAAAGTTAGCCGAAGTAATAGCCGCAAAAGTAAACCTTTTAGAGCTTGATCTTTTCGACTGCCGAAATATCAGTTCCACAGGTATCGGCAAGATTTTGTTATTTTACAAGGACTTCATCTCCACAGGTGGAGAAATTGAGGTTGTTCGCAGCTCAAACAGTGTGTATGAGCTATTCTCAATGCTTAAATTAAACCAGCTTTTCACCGTTAATCTGGGGTAAATGAAAAAAGCCCGCATATTGGTTGTGGACGATAGCATCGCTATTGCCAACAGCCTTTGTACAATCCTGAAAATAAGTGGCTTTGAGGTGGATTCTGCCTTCAATGGGAGCGATGCCTTACGCAAAATCCACAGTTCAGATTATGATGTGGTGATCTGCGACATCGAAATGCCCGGCATCACCGGCTTGGAATTGTTGGGCAAGGTTCGCCGTGATTTCGATCGCGAGCTGGACGTCATTCTTATGACCGGATATCTGGATCACGATTATTTCATCGAGGCTATCCGTCTGGGAGCTTCGGATTTTATCCGCAAGCCTGTGGACACCCAACAGATTGTCAGATCTATCCATAGCCTTATTGAAAAGAAGCAATCCCGCAACGATTATTCGGATTTTTACCAAAACACAGAGCATGCTGATTTTCACTTCGTTCTGGATCCCAAACAGTTTTCCAAGTTTGCCATCTCCAAAGTGTTTAATGCTTTCCTGAGGCAGAGCTTTCAGTTTAACCATAATCTGCTGAATGAACTGCTTATCTGTGTGGATGAGATGGTGTACAATGCCTTTATTCATGGCACATTGGACTTATCTATATCGGAGCGGACTCTTGATCACGATGCCTTACAGAAGCTGATTCAAGAACGCTTACAAGATCCTGAGATTGCCCAAAAGCGGCTGCGATTCTCGCTTTGTGTAGATCATGTTGCCAATATTATCCAAATTTCTGTGGAAGACGATGGCAAGGGCTTTGATTATGAGAACTGGCTGAACAGGATGGCGATGTCGCCAAAACTGAACTTGGACGAGCACGGGCGTGGAATATCCATGCTCTATCACCTTGCCGATAAACTTGAATTTTCCAAGGAAGGGCGCAAGGTTACTGTTAGCAAAATTATCTCCACTAGCGTATAGCAATGCTCTTGGGTTATTTAATCGGTCGGTTAAAAACTCTATCAGATTCTGCTGGTATCTCAGAAAGCGATGTCCTGTATATTGTGGAAGCGATTCTGGGCTTAAGCAAAACAGAGATGTTATTACAACCAGACTATCACGTATCAATAGACGATTTAGACACTATCCTTGCCGCATTTGAACGTCTTAAAGATAACGAACCTCCTCAATATATAACAGGGAAGGCTCCGTTTTTTAACCTGGAGCTTAGTGTAGCCCCCGGTGTCCTTATTCCCCGCCCGGAAACGGAAGGCTTAGTGGAATTAGTATTAAGCAGGATAGAGGGAGCTTTTAGAGTGCTGGATGTCGGCACAGGCAGCGGTGCAATCGCCATTGCTCTAAAATCGCTACAGCCATCTTTGGTGGTGGATGCAATAGATATCAGCCAAGCCGCGTTAAATACAGCCAAGTTAAATGCCGAAGCCAGCAAGACAGACATTAGCTTTTATCTGGGCGATCTCTTTCCTGAAAACCAGCGAATGTATGATGTTATTGTTTCCAATCCCCCATACATTTCGGCTTGGGAAATGCAACAGCTTGATGCCAGAGTTAAAGATTATGAACCTAGGGAAGCTCTATTTGGCGGTGAAGATGGCTTGGATATTTACCGTAGCTTGCTATCAGAAGGTGTAAAACATCTTAACCCTAACGGTTTCATGGCTTTAGAGCATGGAGCATCGCAACGTGCGGACATTATAGCGATAGCACAAAAGTGTGGCTGGGGCAAGATAGAGGCTCATGAAGATTTACAAGGAAGAGATAGATATTTACTACTATCCCTCGCTAGATAATGAATAATAAAACAAGGATAAATCAATGGAACAATTTGTAATCGAAGGTAATCGCAACCTGAGCGGAACCGTAAACATCAGTGGTGCAAAGAATGCAATATTACCGGTGATGGCAGCATGTTTGCTGGCACCCGGTAAATCCGTACTGCGCAATGTCCCCATTCTGAACGATTTAAAAGCGATGGCGCATTTGCTGCGGGTTATCGGAGCGCGCATAGATTATGGCAAGGGCAGTATGAGTATCGATTCCAAAGATGTGTGCTATAGCGAAGCTCCTTACGAACTGGTTAGTAAGATGCGAGCGTCCATCTATGTATTAGGTCCGCTATTGGCTCGTTTGGGAGAGGCTCGTGTCTCTTTTCCTGGTGGCTGCGCCATTGGAACTCGCCCCGTAGATTTACATCTGAAGGCGATGGAAGCACTGGGAGCGGAAATAACCATAGAGCACGGATATATCAATGCCAAAGCTAAGCAATTAGTAGGGGCAGATATATATTTCGAAAAATCCAGCGTAGGTGCCACCATCAATGCTATGATGGCTGCGGTATTAGCCAAAGGGCAAACCCGGATGTTCAACGCGGCGATGGAGCCAGAAGTGGATTCCACCATTGACTTATTGAACAAAATGGGTGCTAAAATAAGCGGTAAAGCCAGCACTACCCTCACCATCGACGGAGTGGAAGAGCTTTTCCCTGTGGAAATGACCATGATCCCAGATCGCATCGAAGCCGGCACCTTTCTTATTGCCGGTGCGCTTAGCACTTCGCCGATAACTGTGGCAAACTGCGAGCCAGGGCATCTTGGCTTGCTGATAGATAAGCTGCGAGAAGCAGGCTGCATACTGGATGTGGGGGAGAGCAGCATTACCATCACCCCGCCCACCAAGATCAAACCGGTTAATCTGATTACCCTTCCGTATCCGGGATTCCCAACCGATTTGCAGGCTCAGTTCAGCGTACTTATGACCCTTGCAGAAGGGATTAGCTATATTGAAGATACCATTTTCCCCGATAGATTCATGCACGTGGCAGAGCTAAACCGTCTCCAGGCAAACATCCGTATGGATCGTAATGTGTCGACCATAAAGGGTGTTGAAGAGCTTAGCGGAGCAGAAGTTATGGCTACCGATTTGCGTGCCAGTGCAGCTCTTGTCTTGGCAGGCATGGTCGCTAAAGGTACCACTACCGTCTCTCGCATCTACCATATTGACCGCGGTTACGATCATATTGAGAATAAACTAAACGCTCTGGGAGCCAATATTACGCGGATGGATTTGTAAACGTGCTGGCGTGCTGGAGTGCTGGAGTGTTGACGTGCTGGTGTGCGTGCGTATTGGAGCTATAGGCGGCTCACCTATATCGGATAGCCATGCATCTTGCATGGCAGAGAGTTTAATCAGGAGATACCATGAGTAGATTACATGCTTATTGTGGCTTATACTGCGGTGCTTGCTGCAGTATGATAACCTTCGAGAAACAATCCGGCGTACCCAGTGCGCAAGAGCTGCAAACCGATGAAAAAGAACAGCCCTGTATGGGCTGCGATGCTGAATATCAGCAGAATTGCGAGTTTGTGCTTTGCAACAAAAACCACGGAACAGAGTCCTGTGCATTCTGCCCCGAATTTCCCTGTGAGATGATCACCAAATTCAAAGATGATGAATGGGAGCACCATCAAGTAGTGCTGAAAAACCTATACCGCATCAAAGAAATAGGCATAGAAACATGGCTGGCAGAACAGGAAGTGTATTGGCGCTGTCCTGCTTGCGGATGCAGAACACAATGGTATCAAGAGACTTGCACGAACTGCGGTGGGACGATAGAACGCAGGATATGATCTCACCTTTCAGATAAAACCTCATAAACTATCTTTGCTTTTTTTCCCCTATCAACTCCCACCCATTGCCCTTATCATGGGCAATGAATGGGCAATGATAGGGCAATGCTTGCAATTTTAATTCACGGCACTTGCAATATCAAAGCAATAATATCGTTATGTGTCTCCTCTCAATATTGTCGTCTGCCAGCGATGCAATTATTAGTTGCTTTCGGATAAATTTCCGTTATTATATTATGAGACGCTATAGCAGCATGTTCGACCGATTTTAGCTCATTGAGCTATATCTTTGAACTTTGCCGATAGCGTAAATATAAAGAAGGATTACAAAATGAACAAAGTATTCTTAGTAGTAGCTCTAGTCCTTACCGTGGGCATTGTCTCTGCGCAGAATCCCCTGGCACAAGGGCAAAATCAAATCAACGCCGGCCTCGGCTTTTCAAGTTGGGGCGTTCCCGTTTATGTAGGGTTTGATCACGGAATTAGCAACGATATCTCTTTGGGTGGAGAAATTTCTTACAATTCCTATACCGAAAATTATGGCAATAAGGATTACAAACACAGTATTATTGGCTTTTCCGGTAATGGCAATTATCACTTCAACCGCGTGCTGAATATCCCCAGCGATTGGGATTTTTATGCGGGATTAAATGTCGGGTTCTATGTATGGAGTTCCCCAAAGGAATATAATGGTTCCAATTCCTCAGGTTTGGGACTCGGTGGGCAGCTTGGCGGACGCTATTACCTTACAGATAAGCTTGGTGTAAATCTGGAATTCGGTGGCGGCAACGCCTTTTCAGGTGGCAAGCTTGGCATCTCTTACAAAATGTAGTTAAAACTAAAAATCACAAATTTCAAAAGGCTTTACGGGAATACTCGTAAAGCCTTTTTTGTATGTGGATGGTGTGATATTCTCTTGCTAACACATCGCGCTAGCATCGAGCTTGACAAAAGGATGATGCCCAAGAGATTGCATAAAACTAAGCTTATGGGGGATACATGACACAAACAAAGGTTGATAAAGCCTTGGCTACCCACGCGGAAGGTTACAATTGTGCCCAGGCGGTGCTTTCCTCTTTTACGGAAGAGACAGGGATCGACGATAAAACAGCAAAGATGATCAGCTCCTGTTTCGGTGGC
>JALNXT010000116.1 GCA_023230245.1 Candidatus Cloacimonadota bacterium | reverse complement strand
CTCATCAGGATGGGTTTGGCAGCTTTTTATCCAGGCTGCATTTTCCTCAATCCCTTCCTGGGCAATAGCTTCGCCATCCCTATCCGACACTTCATAACAGAGGCTGGCACGAATCCCGCTAAGTTTGGTCGCCCTGGCGATTTCACTTAGTGAGCCACGCACGGCAAAGGGCGAGGCATGGTGATCTATAATCGTGGTTGTGCCTTTGCGGATGGCGGTTAGAGACGAAACCAACGCACTGATATAGTTCTCTTCATTCAGCAGCTTTTTATCCAGACGCCACCAGAGGTTGTTTAGCACTTCATTGAAGTCTTTGGAGGGGGCAGCTTTACCTAAGCCCGTTACTAAAGTGGAGTAGAAATGATGGTGTGCATTTATCAATCCGGGCATAATA
The DNA here is from genome assembly GCA_023230245.1 of Candidatus Cloacimonadota bacterium. GTDB lineage: Bacteria > Cloacimonadota > Cloacimonadia > Cloacimonadales > Cloacimonadaceae > Cloacimonas. Next base: position 5,124 of record JALNXT010000116.1, on the reverse strand, counting down.
AGCTTGCCCTGTACGTCTATCCGTTCACATGCTATCGTAGAGAAATCTGCCAAAGGGGCAATTTTGCTTATCTTGCCATCCTCCACCAGAATTGCCATGTCCTTTAAAACTGGTTGCTTAGCATCAAAGCTAAGGATAAGTCCACCGTGAATAATGTATCTATTCATGTTATCTCCTTTACTTTCACATTGGGGTTTCAAGTAAAAGGAATACACACTTATTTGTCAATGAGAAAGTGAGATAAAGCGATACTCTACGCTTTTCTTACTGTCAGTGAGGACACCGACAGACCTTGCCAGCAAAGACGCTGGCGCTCCTTTTCGATGGGAACACTGGCACTCCTTTTCGATGGGAACATAGAGATTCCTTGCTTATGCGAAGCTGACCCGAACATGAACTGAAGAGGCTTTGATCGGGATTCAACCCGATGAGATCCCGATGAGATCCCGATCGGCTCGGGTTCGGATAAGCAAGCGCGTGCCAGATGCTCAATATTAAAAGTAAGAGATGATGCGTCTTGAGGTTTGGGAATGCTCTTCGTCAGCGGAAACTGCCATAGTTATCCAGTTTCCCTTGGTATCATAAGCATAACTTGCAGTTGTTATGGTGTGCTCATCTTCCCCGTAGTAAGTAATCACAGTTTCAGTGAGATTAGCTTTTTTGTCGTAACTGTTTTGCTCAGTTAATATAAGCGCTTTCCCGATAAAATGAGTTTCTTCGATCAGTTGTTTGCGGGCGTTATACTTGTATATAATATTGGAAACCATCTCGTTCTCGTCAAGATAAACACGGCTTTCCAACAGGCATTTCTTTTTGTCGTAGGAGTATGCAGTATAGTCCTTGATCTGCATGTCCGAATTGTAATGGGTCTCTTTTATCTTATTGCCCTTTTTATCATAGGTGTATTCTACTGCTTCGTATAATTCTTCATCATCGTCGTATGTTTTCTTCCACACAATCTGTTTCTTATCGTTGTAAGCATATTTGATGGTCTGGTCATAACCCCAACTGTTGCTCTTTTCTTCGCTTAACAAACCCTCTTGGTTATAGGTGTAATAAGTGCCTTCTGCGTAATTTTGCGAATCGTCTTTTGTCTCAAGAGAAATAAGGTGTCCGGCTTTATCGTATGTGTAATAACTTACGTTTACGAAGACTTCACCATATGTATAATGCTCAGATAACAGATAGCCAGCTTTATTGAAATATTGTGTTTTATCTTCAGTTTGCACAGATTGAACCTTGCCCTTTAAGCCCTGCACTTCCCAATCATTTTTAGGAAGAGCACTAAGGATGATTGCTAACAATACCAACAGAAGGGTTAATGCGTATCTTTTACTCATGTTGAACCTCGCTTATCTTATGCTGTATATTTTATTGCTGCCAACATGAAATGTCAAGTCCAAATATTGATAATCTCCAGCGCCCCGGAAGAAAGCCATAAACAAAGCTACAAAGCCCTGAATCTAAGCCCCAATCCCAGCCCCAGAAAAGTCGTAAAACGTCAACTCATGTAGTGACCATAAAATAGCTAAGTGCCTGCAATGCAGTAGATAACTTTGCAAAATGGTAAAGATTGGTTAAGTTCAAACCGTCAGGCGGGATGGACTTCAACAGCCGTCTGGTCTTGCCACCCCTCCAACCTTCCATCCTTCCAACTAATTGGAAGCACGAACCATAAAGAACTTGTATCTCTCTGCTCCGGTATAGAGATAGGTGAAAGAATTTGTACTTGCAATGGGCAAGCCCCAAGCATCAGGGCTGGTGGGGATGTCGTTTGAGGCATAGATCTTATAGGAATTGGCTCCGGGTACGTTACCCCAATCCAACTGCACCCCTCTGCTAACCTTGGTGATGGTAAGCACTGGTTCTGCTAATGGTGTTGCAGCAACAAGGCTAACGTCATCTACGGCGATGAAATTCATATATGCTGCGCTGTGCGCATAAAATCCCAGGAAATAGTTTCCTGTGCTTGGAACAGTAACCGTAACTGATGTAGCTGCATAGGTACAGGATGTGATGCTAACATCAGTTAGATGTGTTTGCATCGCAGCTATTGTGGCAGCAGAACCCAAATATACCCCGAGTAGTTCAGTCCAATGAGGGCAATCTGAACGATAATAAAATTCCAGGGTATAGGAAGTGCCGGCGCTCAGATGCAAGGAAGGGCTTATTGCCCAGTCATCCGAGCCTGTGGGACTATTGGTATTCATGTACAAACAGTTCGGTGCAGAATGACCATGGCTCGCTTCTGTTATCCAGGAACGATAATCGCCTTCGACATTTATATTTACCCATCCCGAAGGCAGAGAAGGTGCTTCTGTTCCATCAAAATTCGCAGTAAATGGTGGTGTAATCTGCGCATAGGCAAAAACTGCCAGCAAAAGCATGGCTGTCATAATGGCTAAACCTTTTTTCATCTTTAAAACTCCTTTGAGCGCCGAACCCGTAACCAAGCGATATCCACAGGCTTTGTTGAGATCATTACCGACACCTAATGTAACAAATAAAGTAGGAATATATCCTGTCAAGTTTTAATCTAAGCAGGCATCCCCCCGGTTTTTGCCGTTCCCGCGGGAACGACAGTAGTAAAACGAGCACTAAAGTAAAAAATGTGGGGATGCATACATGGAAAAAGTAGTTGACATAAAAAGGGACTCATATTTGCCTAAAATAATTGCTAATGAGGCATCAAAGGAGTCGTTATGAGTAATGTTAGCTATCAGGAATACCGTCCTGAGCTTGCCAAAGCTGTAGCAGAAATGTGGAATCGCTGCAGTAGCGGTTGGAATGGGATGAATTTTTACAGCTCCGAAGAAAAGGTGTTGCACGAAGAAGGCGAATCGTCTCATCTGAACATCTTTTTAGCCGTGCAAGACGAGCTGGTGATTGGCTACGCAAAGCTTGCCACTTCAGACACAGAGCCAGGCATTGCCTATATCCAGATGCTCTCGGTTGATCCTCCTTCCCACGGAAAAGGCATCGGCAAGGTTTTGGTGCAGCGCTGTGTGTTACGGGCTGCCGAACTTGGCTATAATAGGATAGATCTCTTCACTTGGGCGGGCAACACCAAAGCGGTGCCTCTGTACAAGAAATGTGGCTTCTTTTGGGAAAACATGGAGGCGCAAGCCACGCATTTGATGAACTTCCTGCCGGAACTGCTGAATAACGAACTGCTAAAGCCCTATTTTGAAGTGTTTCACTGGTATGATGATGCGGTGCGCGATCTCAGTATAGAGCCGGATGGCAGAGACGAAAACGGCTTTGCGATCTACGATTATCTGTGGGAAAAGGATGGCAAAAGGCTGCAAGTAAGCTTCGAACGTCAAGGCAGAGGCATCGTAAAAATCTGCACGGAAGATTTTGAAGTGTATAGCATGGCGGATAATCCCAAGCCGGTATTTGGCGGTTCACATGCCGTATCTTACCACATAAACATCCCCGGCAGCAAAGCTTGCGAGATCAGCCTGCAAGGTGCGGATGACGGCGTGGTGAAGCATAAGCTGGATTTCCAGACAAGTTTCTGCGGAAGCAAAGAGCTCACCTCCAGCTACGAAATAGAGCCTATCGAAACCGAATGCAATGAATGGCAAACCTGTCCCGGAGTGGCAGCAACCTTCTTTTGGCAGGGTAAATCTATCGGGCTAAAGACAGGACTGCGCATTCAGTACCCCTTGCAGGTGCAGCTAAGAAACTGCGAAACTTTGATAACTCCCGGCAGGCTAAGCATGATGTATCTAAATCTGGAGTGTAAATTTGCCATGGGCTGCCGATTCGTGATAGAATTTCCCCAAGACGAGCTGATAGAGCTTGAGAAAAGCGTATTCGATGTCTATCTGGAAGCACATGCACGCAGCTTTATCCCGCTTAGTTTTACTGCCAAGGCGGGCTGCATCTATAATCCTCTGCTTAAAATAACCGCCATTCCAGAGGGAGGAAAAGCACTGGAATATAGCAGAAGCGAATGTGTGGTATTAGGCTGCCCCAGCTCTAAGGATCAGCAGATTACCAGAAATTATTGTTACTTGCTGAATGGCTTAAACAGCTTCACCTATGATAAAGAGGATAATAAAAACTTTGCCTACTTCCAAATCACTTATGGCAATTCTTTTTATCTATACGTCCCCGCTATTGGCAAGCCATATTCCAAAGAGTTCAATTATGAGCTACCCTACGATACAGAGGTGAAAGACCTGGGTTATGCCAACCAATTGCTGGTGTTTCACCGCTCCAAAGAAATAGTGGGGCTGGAGTTTGCCCGCGTGTTTACCCTCTATCCCTCTGGGTTGCTGGAGCTGCATATAAGGATAATCAAGCTTCCGCAACGTGAAGAAGACCTCTGGTTTAAGCAGAGCATCTATATGCCTACAAACAACTTAAGCTTTTCGCATAAGGGTCGCTTAATGAAGCTGGAAAGCGATATGCCCGATAGAGATTCTCTCAGTTTTGGGACAGAGAGCATTCCAGAAAACTGGCTATATTCGGCAACTGACGATACTACCTACAGCGTTATTTGGGCGGCACCGTGGCAAGCTATGTTTGATGAATGGCGGATCAATTGGGAGCTGAACCTAAGTGATTGTCTGCGCCAGGGCACACGCGATACAGCACCTATTCAAATGTATCTGGATGTATTTAAGAATGCCTATCAAACCCGCAATGCTGCCCTGCACCAAAGGCATGAATCTAAGCCATTATACCCATCTCTGGAACTTAGCATAAACAAGGCTAATCCCTTTATTACGCACGCCTTTGAGGTAGAACTAAAGCAGCATGAAGATAGCAGCTTACACGGCACCTTCTCCCTAAAGCCGGATAGTCTGATGGCAGAAACCAAAACTCTTAGCTTGGAAGAGGATAAACGCAGTGTAGATTGGCTGATAGCAGACAAAGCAATTAAGCCGCTGGAGATTATTCGCTGCCAAATGGACTTGCCTCTATACAGCGTGGAGCGGGGATTGCTTGCCTTCAAACCCCAGGGAAAAGTAAGCTTTATTGAGGAGGGGAAAGAGCAGAGCGCGGATAACGGCGTTTTGCAGATTAGCAGTGCTCAAGATGCCAAACTACCGGGTTTAATCTCGCTGAAATACCAAAGCAGAGAATGGCTGGATAGAGCCTATCCGGATT
>JALNXT010000115.1 GCA_023230245.1 Candidatus Cloacimonadota bacterium | reverse complement strand
GCCTTCACGGACTATCTCGTTAACTACCATGCTCTTGAAATTCTTTGTGTAGTTAACTGCTTTCCTTGCTTTGCGTTTCATTATTCTTCCTCACTTTATCTGTCAACTAAAATCAGGAAAGACCAGTCTTTTCCACTAAACCTAAATGCCTATGATATCTATTCGTGAATATCTCGTTCTCTAATGATTCCCTAATGGGATTAGGGTATCATTAGAGTTTGGTTAGTGGTTGAGATGTTATTATATTAGTGGCGGTTTAGGGAAAATGGCTTATTTTATTGAAGAGTGGGTTACTGGGACGGATGGGGAAAACACCTACTCCGTCATTCCAGCGCAGGCTGGAATCCAGTGTGCATCACATTGAGCTTATGAACGAAAATGGGCGATAAATGATAAAAAGTGATCTATATCAAACTTGTCTAAAGGGAGGTTATGCTGATTTCTTTGAAGACAGAGTAGATAACACAAAAATTTACAAGGTATTTAAAAAATACCATAACGATAACGATTTTCAAGAACAAGACTTTATTGAACAAGTATGTGAAAGTGAGGCTGAGGCTTATGAATTAGCAATGAAGTCCCCAAGGTTACTTAATATTGTGCCTACATATTACTTTGTAAACAATGTCGTAATTCATAGGCTATTTTCAATTGATGATATTGAGATAAGCCAAAACTATTATTTAGAATTGTTTTTTTGTGTTGAGCTGATAAAGAAAGAAAGTGAAACAAAGACACTGGATTTCCTAAAGCAATGTAAGGTTAGTTCTACAGTGAAGGGAATACACCAAAGCATATTGGATTTCCACGAAGTTGGTATCAATTATATGCAGGATTCGTCATTAATCTTTACATCAGAACACGATTATAAATTTATTGATTTTGCTCTGATCGGACCTGATGGGGATGAAGATAATGAGAGTACATTTATCGAAGTTGATATCAATAAGCTCATACATCGTTATACTGACTCAGGATTTTTTAATTGACAGATAGGTGCGTTGCTTGGGAATAAGAATATGAGAAGAATGCAAAAAGTGGCTTTATTCATGCTACTCCTAATCATAATAGGAGCAATTGGGACATATGCTTATTTAAGAATTGATTCTTACAAACCGAAAGTGCATGTTGCATTTGGATTGGAGGGTATAAAAGGTAGTCATTTGTTTATAGAAGGTCATGTAAATAAAGACAAGACATCTGGAGAATATACTAAAAAGATAGTTGTAAAAGTTATTTCAAGAGAGGACAAGTGGATAACGATCAATGAAGCTGAAGAATATGACTTTAATCGACTGTTTAGGGAAGCACCAGATTTTGTAAAGATAGCACTTAAATTGGAGGATTATAATCCGTATATAGAGGAAATGATATTACAGCTATCAGATAGAGTTGAATTGTACTGTATGATTGATAAAACTGACGCCAATAAAGTAATGATAATGCTAGATGGAAAGAACTATGATGAGATAAAGGATACAAAACAGTTGAAATATATGGAGGCTATGCTGGAAGGGTTAAAGGGGTTTTTTGACAAATACTAGGTAACAAGGGTTTGTCTCGAAAGTGAAGGTTACCACTTTCACTGATTTGTATGTTTAAACACTCAAGGTTTGAAACGGAGTACTTATTGCTTGCGAAATATTGGCAGGTATTTTTTGGGGTAGAGGTTAGTATGTTGCTAATGCATTCCTAAAGTACTTTGTTGGGCTAAAAAAAACAATAAGAGGTGACTAATGGGATTACTAATTATTATACTGGTTTTAGTGGCTTTAGTTTATATCATTTCAAAATCTACCAAACAAGCGTCACTACCACGGAAAAACTCCGTGCGAAAGCTCAATTCTACGAATGCTACAACATACGAGATTGCCAACAAGGTTAGGATTTTGATTGAAAGCGCTAAGATTGTTAGTGAGACAAAGAACTACGAGGTTAAAATATCTCGTTCTAAGTTGATGCTGGAAATGCTTGATAAATTGAGTAAAACAAATACTCCCCACTTTACTAAAGGAGAGAATTGGGATAATCTCGTGCAAGAATTAAGCGATTATGATTCAAAGCTTATGGTTCTTACTAGATCGTTACAGTGAGACATAAGTGAATTAGAATTGAAACGTTCAGCTACAAAATGTCCTTATTGTGAAAAGGAAACCTTTCAAGAAGGTACAAGAGCAGTAAAATGTCCCCAGTGCGGAGATAAGGGTATGCGCTTAAAGATCACTAAGGGCATCAACATACTGGTCAACCAGAATGAGTTTGAAAAGGTTAAAGAGATCGAAAACGAGATACTAGTTTTATCTCCCTCAATTGAGGGGTGTAATCAAATACAGGTAAGCCCTGAGGTTGCACAAATTATAGAAGGGATGTACCTTAAGTTGCAAAAACAAAATTAGAGAAATCCCTTGTCGTTCTTGCGCTAACGGGAGCCAAAACAAATTGTTGTGACATGGTCTGGATTCCAGCCTGCGCTGGAATGACGGAACGGGGACGACAATAAAGATAAGGCTTACAAGAATATAATAGATACAAAAAAAAGAGGAAAACAATGAAGGCTAAGTTTACTTATGGCATCGGCTCGTATTCGGGGAAGTTGGATGGCGTGGTGTTTTGTCATTACCGTAGAGAGGGCGTGGTTTTGGTGCGTAAATACAGGTATCCCACCATAGTGGAGAATAATCACAAGCTAGGTTCTATCACCGCCAGTCTGCATGCGATAAAGCCTTCGGATGGCTACAAAAACGATATGCGGGATTATCTGAATCGCTACAATACCTTGAAGCAGAACGAGGGCAGATATGTGCGTTCCTGGGTGAACCTGTACATCAAGCTGATGCGTGACATGGCGAGGCAGGATAACAGCATAGATTTGCAGACACTTACGCGGGAGCAAATCTACACGCAAGACCTACCCTGTATCAGCGTGAAAAGAGCCGTGGAAGCGGGTTTATTACCCCAAGTTTACGATTGGGAGCATTATGATCGGGAACTGTAGCTTAAGTTCACCACCGAGAACACCGAACGCACCGAGAAGTTCCATATGACAGCAGGATTGGAAACCTGCTCTACACCCTAGCACTCCAGTACTTTGTCACTTCCGCAGGATTGGTGTCCTGCGCTACATAATAGCATTCCCTAGCGTAAAGGCAAGACCGATTAACCCGGACTTTAGCACAAGGTGTAAAAACTAAAATCAGTGTGAGAATATCCCAAAAGCATTCGCCCGATGACAATTGCACTTGACGCACACGGCTAAACAGGCTATTATCTTAGTATCGAGCGACAAAAGGAAAGATAACGATGAGTAAACTTAGCAGGGCAGAAATGCTGCAACTATTAGCCATTACCGATAAGGCAGAATTGGCGGAGCTGTATCGCCGTGCCTATGCCGTAAAAAAGCAATTTGTGGGCACAAAGGTGTATTTCAGGGGCATTGTGGAGCTTTCCAACGTGTGCAAAAAGAACTGCTATTATTGCGGTATCCGCAGCGGAAATCCCAAAGTGGAACACTTTAGCCTCACCAAAGACGAAGCCGTGAAATCCGCTTTATGGGCTTATGAGCAGCAATACGGCTCTGTAGTTATCCAATCCGGCGAACGTGATGATGCCGAGTTTGTGGATTTTATCGAAGATATCGTGCGCACCGTGCGCGCTAAAAGCAACAACGAACTGGGGATAACCCTTTCTTTGGGCGAACAAAGCGAAGAAACCTACAAAAGGTGGTTCGATGCCGGCGCACACCGCTATTTGCTGCGTATTGAAAGCTCCAATCGGGAGCTATATGCCAAGCTGCATCCTGCCGATCACGATTGGGATAAGCGGGTTAACTGCATACGCACTCTAAAAAAGCTCGGCTATCAGTGCGGAACAGGGGTGATGATTGGCTTGCCGTATCAAACTCTGGAGCATCTGGTCGATGATATCATGTTCTTTGAAGCTGAAGATATCGATATGATCGGCATGGGTCCCTATATTCCGCATGAAGACACCCCTCTGGCAAAGGCACTGCCCGATTACAACGAAGAGGAGCATCTGGAATTGGCGCTGAAGATGATTGCCGTGTGCAGAATTGCGCTGCAGGACGTAAATATCGCCTCCACCACCGCTTTGCAAGCCCTGAAAGATGATGGCAGAGAAATGGGGCTATTAGCCGGAGCCAATATCATTATGCCCAATATCACCGAAACCAAATACCGGGGAAACTATCAGCTTTACAAAGGCAAGCCCTGTATGGACGAAAATGCCAACCAGTGCCGTGGCTGCCTGGAAACACGCATCACCAGCATCGGCGAAGAAATAGGCTATGCCCAATGGGGAGATTCTCCGCACTATAAAGGGTAGGATAGATATAACAGTCGTCTTAGTAGCTGTAGCTTTAGTCCTGCTCGTTTAGATATTTAGAGTTTTCCTTTATATACTGCCAGGATGAAAAAGATGAGATAAAACGCAAGAAAGATCAATCTTTCCCAATAGCGTAACACTCTGTGATGCACGCCGATAGCAAATGCTTCGTAGGCAAAGAGCAAGGCAAAAATTGCAATCGCTATCCCCATGTACAATTCTGCCTGCATAAAAGCATATATAGAAGCTGCACCTGTGGCAACCAGTCCGATAAGATTGGCTGACAAAGTGTTCGGCTTAGGTCTTCTGTTAAAAAATCTCATGTTTGTTGCCCTGCCGCTTATTTATCAAAAGCTTTGTGGAAAGCGGTTAGCTCTTTTAGTATTGCCTTTAGAGTGTCTTGTTCGGTTTCAGGTTCTTTGTTTATTGCGGCAGTTGGTACGCCAATACGGCTCATAATGGTATCTTTCAAAGCTTCACTGTCCCGAATACCGGAGATAATCAATTCTGCCAGGGAGTTTTGCGCACCGCTTGCTCCGGCAGTTTGAATGCGCAAATGGCTGATATTAAACATCCGCTCTATTGGCCCCTGAGTAATATCTATATTGGTTATTTTATTAAAGGGAACCGTGGTTCGAATACGCCAAAAGACACCCTTTTTAAGCCGCACTGCATCGTTGTCAATCGTGTATTCCAAGGTCTTGTAAAATGCAGGAAGATAGATGAGGATGGGCAACAAAGCGAGTAACATAATAAGCAGAAAAATACCCATGAGAATTGGCTCCCCGCTTAATACAATTAGCACCAGTAATAAAAGGATTAGGGGAATGTAAACAATCCCAGTGATAAGCTGCCACAGCTTCTTCAGTTCAGGCTCGGGTTTCAATTGCATGATAGTCATAATAAACTCCTTTAAGCATTTGAAGTGATGCTTTGTTGAGTTATATTAAATGTCAAGCAATATGCAGAGAAAAACAACATCAACTCCCCCAACCTGTGGATAATGTGCCACAAGCCTGAGATTAGCCAAGAAATAAATATTGACAAAATACAAATAGCTACGCCAAATACGTTCATTAAGAAAACTCTGGAGTTTAAATATGAAGAAAGTACTATTTCTCATGGTTTTATGCTTGCTTGTGCTGGGGATGAAAGCACAGACAGCCGTATCCTCAACAT
>JALNXT010000114.1 GCA_023230245.1 Candidatus Cloacimonadota bacterium | reverse complement strand
ATTTCCATGCTCGCTGGAGGTATTTGGGTAGCATTGCTCACTACCATTGGCGGTTTGATAGTGGGTATAGTAACCATAATATTCTACAACGACCTAGTGCAAAATCTGGAGAATATAGTTAAGGACATGCAGGATACAGCAGTAGAATACATTATAAAAGTGGAAAACTTAAAACAGGGAATAACTAAACCATGAAACTAAGAGTATCCAAGCAAAAGATAAGTACAACCATGCTGATATCCATGACGGATGTAATATTCCTCTTGCTTTTATTCTTGCTTATTGCCTCTAATTTTGCCAGCCAAACTGGGCTTCCCATCAAGTTACCAGGTTCTACAACTGCAGACCGACAAAGCCATCAGACTCTCCAAATTACTTACTATAATGACGGTAAACTGTTCTTTATGGAACAGCAGGTTACGCTAAATGATTTACCCGCGCTGTTAAAGGGTAAATTCAATAGCTCCGAGCAGGTTGTGCGTTTATCTACAGAAGATAGGGTGCAAGTGCAAAAGCTGATTAACCTGATGGATATTATTCGTTCTGCTGGCTATGAACGCATCTTTGTAGCTACCACTGTTATAAAAAAATGAACTTAAAGCTGCACCCCAAACTTAAAAATGGCTATGTTTTATCACTAATAGGTCATCTATTACTGCTCTTAATACTGGCTATCTTTGTAATAAAACCTACGCTACCTACCAAATGGCACAGTTTTGAATGGGAGCTGCCTGATACGCCCAAACTTTCAGCTACGGTTGCTTCAAAGGGGGCAATTCCGGGCCCAATTACTCCAATCGCTGAAAAACAATCCGTTAACCAAGAAGAGGCTGTAGCACAAAGCTCTCCTCCTACTGAGGTTAAACAACAACCGCGTGTTTTGGAAAGCCCAGTTATAGATGCATCCAACAGCAGTGCTACTACCAATCCACCATCAATTAGGACTTCTCGAAACCGAACTTCAGATGCGTTGCGGAGTTTGGGAAACACACTACCTAGCGGCAACTTTGGTTTTTCCTCCAATCTCGAACAAGGTGATGGAGACGCATATATAATAGCTCAGCCCAAACCAGTTATTGTCCCTGATATTGATGGAGAGGTGTTCCTGGAATTCAAGTTAAATAATAAGGGTGGGGTAGATGCCAACAGTCTAATTGTGCTTAGCTATAACTCCGCAAGTTACGTGGAAGCTGTAAAGAAAGTTCTCCCCCAATGGCGATTCGGTTTTAGGGGTGCTTACAATCCCGATCGCAAGTATCGCATTAGATGCAAGTTCATAATAAATGAAGGCTGATACCTTAGCTAAGATGCGTGGCTCATCACCAATAATAATGGGAATATTAAACCTTACTGAGGATTCTTTCTCCGATGGTTCACTGTATTTGGACAAAACAAAAGCAATAAAACGTGCCGGAGAAATGATCCAAGAGGGTGCATCAATAATAGACTTGGGTGCAGAATCAACCAGACCGCGTTCGTTGCCCGTTTCTGAAGAACAAGAATTAGCCAGAATTATCCCTGTCTTAGAACAGCTAAAGAAAGCTTATCCCACAGTGCAGTATTCTATTGATACCCGCAAATCATCAGTAGCTAAAGCTGCTCTTGAATATGGAGCAGATATAATAAACGATATATCTGCTTTGGGCTACGATGCTAACATGGTAGAGACTGTCGCTAAATATCCCCATGCCAAGCTTATTCTTATGCATATGCAAGGTGAGCCACAAACCATGCAGGATGACCCGCAATACGATGAAGTTCTATCTGACATCCTTTCCTTTTTCAAACAACGTATCGATTACTGTATTACAAAAGGGATTACAAAAGAGAATATCATGCTAGACCCAGGGATTGGTTTTGGGAAAAACCTCGTTCACAATTTAAAGCTGCTCGCCAACCTGGATTATTTCCATCAACTAGGTTTACCACTTGTATTAGGCGCAAGCAGGAAAAGCTTTATTAATGCAATTAATCCCACCGATGTGAATCAGCGTTTGGAAGGTAGCCTGGCAGCGGCGGCATGGGCTGCAATGCAGGGGGTGGAAGTAATCCGTTGCCACGATGTACTTTCCCACGTTAAATTCCTGCAAGTATTTGCTGCCATTGGCAAAGAACGCATTAGCAATTCAATAAGCAAGGGAGCATAAAATGGGCTTTCTAATTCCCAAATTCAAAGACATTATCGATATCCTCCTCATCGCATTTTTGATCTACCAATCTTTATTAATTGTCCGTAAATCAGGTGGTTATCAAGTTCTTTGGGGTTTACTGTTTCTGCTGCTTTTGTATTTTCTTGCCGTGATTTTCGATCTCAAGGTGGTAAGTTCCTTGCTTAGTGCTATCCGCAACTTCTGGATTGTGGCTGTAGTGATATTGTTCCAACCCGAATTGAGATCTATTTTGGCTAGATTCAATCTCTCACGGGAACTTGGTACTGCCTTTAGAAAAAGGGAAAAAACGTCTCTTTATTCTCCAATAATAGATGCAGTTTCTTCGATGAGCTTTAGAAAAACTGGCGCATTGATCGTATTGGAAAACAAGCGGAAATTGCATGAATACATTCAGAGTGCCGAAGTTATTGATGCGGCGATATCCATGCGGCTAATCCTTACTATCTTCAACCCCAAAAGCTTGTTGCATGATGGTGCGATTATCGTACGGGGAGAACGTATTATGGCAGCTAAAGTGGTCTTACCACTGTCCAAAAAGCAAGAATACGCTCGCAAGTTTGGCACCCGTCATTTAGCCGGAATTGGGATAACTGAGCTAAGTGATGCGATCGCTATCATAGTTTCCGAGCAAAGCGGTAAGGTATCAGTCGCTAGTGCTGGTACGATTCAAACTGACGTAGCATTCGAAGAATTGATGCAGATTTTAACCGATGCTGCAAAATAACCGTCCTCTAATCATTGGTATAACGGGCAATGTAGGAAGCGGGAAAAGTGCTTTGTGTCATATTCTTACAGAACTCGGTTTTTCAGTTTACAATGCTGATACTATTGCCAATCAAAGGCTGGAAGACATTGCAGTCATTAATGCACTTGTGGCAAGGTATTCCTCTTCCATACTATGTGGCGACAACACCCTTTGTATGCAGCCCTATCGCATCAGCAGAAAGAAACTTGCCGATATCGTTTTCAGCAACCGTAAAGAAGTGGAATTCCTCAATTCGCTGATCCATCCGCTTGTGCTGAAGGATATGCAAGAGATCGTAAACAATTTTGCAGAACAGGTTCTTTGCTTTGAAGTTCCGCTTCTTTTTGAAGCTGGTTTGAAAGAGTGTTTTGACGTTCTGGTGTTAGTAACGGCAACTGAAGATATACGGCTAAATCGATTAGTCTCACGGGGAGAATCACTGGAAAGCTCTAAGAAACGTATGCACAATCAAATAGATGATAAAAACAAACGAACACAGGTTGATTTCCTGATTGAAAACAATGGAAACTTGGAAGACTTAAGCAAAAAGACAAAAGCTTTAGCCACAGAATTCATTAAGCTTCCCTTTAAGAACATTAGGCCTTTCGCTTAATAATTTCCATCCTCTGAAACAAATATCTCTCTTCCTTGTGAGCATTGCCCTATCATTGCCCATCCATTGCCCTTATTATGGACAATTCAAGGGCAATGCTAGGAGAATTCAAGCACAAAAGATAGGAATCAGCATACAGGCAAAACAAACTTCCCCACCATGATTGAACTTGAGCCATACAATCCTAGAAAAGAGTATATCGATAGACCTAATGGCTAATAGGCACATTCGTTTGCTATAGCAGACTAATGCCTTATATTGTAATATAAAGAATGTTGTAAAGGATAGAAGGATGATAATCGAACTTACCGATAAGAACTATGAAGAAAAGATTTCAAAAGGCGCGGTGTTAATTGATTTTTGGGCACCCTGGTGTGGACCCTGCAATATTTTAGCACCCGTAATTGAAGAAGTGGCAAAGGAAATTACCAACGTTATCTTCGCTAAGATTAATGTTGACGATTTCCCTGAGCTTGCAGGAAAACACGGTGTAATGAGCATTCCCACGCTTAAATTCTACAAAGATGGGGCAGAAGTAGATTCTTCGATTGGGGTTGTCTCCAAAAACGTGATACTAAAGAAACTGGAACAGCTTTTAGCTTGAAAGATATTGCTTGTCAGCTTTAGGCAAGTACAAAAAGATGTCCTCTTGGGATTTGCAAGCCCCGAGGGGAATTATAAGTGTCTAAAAAAGAATTAGTTAACAAGATAGAATACTATAGCTTCAGAGCCTGGTTGGCAGGGTTTAAACTCTTGCCACGTTTTGTTGTAAGGTATTTACTGATAAGCCTTTTCCATACTGTGGGGTATGGTATTGGTATTCGGAAACAAATAGCTCTAAAGCAACTGCGGCATGTTTACCCTAATACCCCTCTTTCCGAGCTAAAAGTGATCTTGAAAAAGATGTATCGCAACATGGCATTAACTGTTCTGGAAGAGTATTTAACCGATGATGAACAGCTATATTCCATGTGCAAAATTACGGGTAGAGAGTATGTAGATGAAGCTTTGTCTTTGGGAAGAGGCGCAATACTCGCTACCGCTCACTTTGGCAATTGGGAAGCAGCACGGATTTTGCCCAAGGCAGGGATTCCCTTAAGTGTAATTGCCAAAGCTCAACGAAATAACCTGTTTGATACATACACGAATTACATCCGCAAGCGAAGCGGACTTAAGGTTATAGACATGAACAAGGGTTTACGAGACATAATTAAGCAACTGAATGAAGGCAGATTCGTGGCAATATTAATGGATCAGAATGCTGGAAAATCGGGTTTAATGATGGATTTCCTCGGGTTCTCCGCTTCTCATTGGAAGGGAGTGGCCAAAATATCATTACGCTACGGAATTCCTATTGTTCCCGGATTTGCCAGACGAACCGACGATGGGGAGATTATATTTGAATTCCATAAACCAATTCTACATGTCGAGCTTGACGATCAAGAACCGAATTATAGGATAGTTCTGGAAGAAGTTAACCAGATTATTGAAAAAGAGATTCGTATGTATCCTGATCAATGGTTTTGGGTACATAAAAGGTGGAAGCATGGCTTCGATATGTTTGCATAATGATATTGGGCTAATCCAACGCTCATGTTTGGAGGTTAGCTATGTATATTGATCATCGGTATGAAGTACTGGAAAGCCTTGGCTCGGGTTCTTGGGCGAATGTGTTTAAGGTACGTGATATCCGCACAGATAATATCTATACCCTAAAACTGTTCCAATACCTTTCTTCAGAATCACTATATTTACACTTTAGCGCTGAAGAAATGCACCGCATAACTAAGATAGAACATCCAAATTTGAACCATGTGGTAGATTTTGGCCATGTTAGCGATCATATTTACTTTATCAGCGAATATTTTGATGGTAAGACCCTGGCAAATTTCCGCTTTACCAAAGCGAAGGTAAATCAAATATATGATATAGTAGTTCAGACATGCTATGCACTTAATGCTTTGCACACGCAGGAGATATTACACAAAGACTTGAAGCTTGAAA
>JALNXT010000192.1 GCA_023230245.1 Candidatus Cloacimonadota bacterium | reverse complement strand
GCCATAACTGCCCGTATCTTCAATTATTATATCGGCAACCTGGACGAGATAAAGAAGATTGCCCCGCTTCCAGCTAAGTTTAGAACCTCTGTGGATGTGGAACCCGTAGAGCCAGAAACTCCTGAACCTCCTCCCATAGAACCAAGCGAAACGGTTAGCGAGGACTTATGATAAACCGCAAGAAGTTTGATTTCACTTTGTTAGCCTTGCTTGTGAGCCTGATGATTATGGGCTGCATTGCCATCTTTAGTGCATCAACCACCGTTATCGGTCAGCATGTGAGCACCGAAAACTTCTGGTGGAAGCAGATTATCTTTGTTTTTCTTTCCATCGGCGCAATAGCTCTTTTGCTACGCTTGCCCATGCCCATCTTTGATATTCTGGTATTGCCTTTGTATGTGTTAAATATGCTGGCACTTGTCATCGTATTTTTCACCCCCATGGTAAATGGCTCACACCGCTGGTTCAGCATGGGAGGGATAAATCTTCAGCCCTCTGAAAGTGCTAAACTATTAACTATTCTCATGGTGGCGCGTATCATCTCCCGCGAGCATCTAAACGAATACCGCCAGATATTATACGGCTTTCTCTTGGTTTTATTACCGGTCGCATTAATAATTATTGAGCCAGATTTTGGCACCACCCTCGTTTTTTGGGCAAGCCTGATGGCAATGCTTATTGCCGCTGAAGTTCCCGTTTTCTATGTGCTGCTTATCATCAGCCCTATTATTAGCATTGTGTGTTCTGTTTGGCTGCCCTTTATCCCCATCTGGATTATTATCCTTGTCTTTCTCCTCTTTAAAGCGAGGCTTTCCTGGGTGGCAGTTAGCATAGCCAGTATTGCCAATGTATTTATTGCGCTTATCACGCCCGTGTTTTGGATGGGGTTGAAAGATTATCAGCAGAACCGCATCCTCACATTTATGGATCCCACCCGCGATCCGCTTGGTGCCGGATATCAGATTATTCAGGCGAAGATAGCTATCGGAAGTGGCAGTATGTTTGGCAAGGGGTGGCTGTTGGGAACTCAGAAGAACATGAACTTTCTTCCTGAGCACCACACCGATTTTATCTTTTCCATAATTGGCGAAGAGTTCGGTTTTATTGGCAGTGCCTTTCTGCTGGGAGTATTTGCGATCTTCTTTTTGCACATCATCAAGAATACTGGCGATCTGAAGATTAAAGAACGAAAGGTTGCCACTGCAGGGATTATGGCTTATCTTATGTTTCAGACCTTCATTAATATTGGTATGAACATTGGCTTGGTTCCTGCAACTGGTATTCCGTTACCTTTTATAAGTTACGGTGGTTCGAACTTGTTGATCAATGCCATTTCCGTGGGAGTTGTTTTAAAATATCTGAATGAACGAGGTTTTATTAAATGAAGAAGTGCCTTTATCTCTCTTTGTTTGCAATGGTTTTGCTGCTGCTTAGCTCTTGCACAGGAGTCTCAACCCTAAATTTCACCGAGAAGGATGCCGAGAATAGCATCAATCTGATTGTCAATCCCAGCTTCAATCCCTATTCTGAAGTAGCCACTGAAGCTCTTAGAGGATGGGTGGTTCATCTTGATCCTGCAGGTGGGGAGACCAGTCCGGTTATTATCGATCCCACTGAAGCTCTGGACGAAGGCACCTCTCTGCGTATTGACGCCTCCGATAAATCCGTAATGGTGTTAAGTGATCCCTTCAAAGCTCGACGTTACGGAGGCTATTATGCCCGCACTTCCTTCAAAACCAATAGCGCAACTCCTCCTATCATTACGATGCGCCTAATTGTGTTCCAAGACAACGGCAAAATAACCAATCGCTTTGCCCAAAGAGTTATCCCTACCTCCAACTGGGTGCGCAAAACCCTCAGTGCCGGCTTTATCCGCCCCGGTGCCAAATTTGGACGCCTCGCCTATCTTATCCCTCCCTTCAAAGAAGGCTCCATCTGGATAGATTCAGCCGGTTGTTTTGAAGTACATAGCTTCCAAATAGATTAGACTATGCGCATCACCCTACAAAGAGTCAGCAGCGCCATCTGCCGTGTTGATAACCAAGTTACCGGCGAGATAGGCACAGGACTGCTGCTGTTTGTAGGCTTCTCTTCCACAGACACTCCTGACATGTTGCCAATTGCCGCGCTAAAATGCCTGGAACTGCGCATCTTCCCCGATGAGCAGGGAAAGCTAAACCGCTCCTTGTTGGATATAGGTGGCAACGTTTTGGCAATCTCCCAATTTACCCTCTATGCCAATTGCAGCCGGGGCAGACGTCCCGATTTCACCCAAGCTGCCCCTCCCCAGTTAGCCAAACAGCTCTACGATGAATTCGTGGAAGTTCTTAAGGGCAAGGTGCCGAATATCCAAACTGGCATCTTCGCCGCCGATATGCAAGTAAGCCTGGTAAATGAAGGACCCATCACGATAAACTTGGAATGGTAAACCAATATGACAAGCCCAGCACCCCGCACCCTTGCTCATCCGAAACGGTGTTCATCGGGATCCGATCGGGATCTCATCGGGATACAACCCGATCAAAGCCCGATCAGCAAAGCATCGGAACTGCTTCGGATAAGCAAGCAAGATTAAGCAAGGAGTCAAAGTGATCAACTATAAGAAATGCGCGCTCTTGGTAGGAATAGTAATCGCTACCATGTTTAACACAACGCTATTTGCAGCGTTTTTACGCGATATGCCAGCCACAATAACCCAGCCGGATGGCACGGTGATAGAATGCCTCGCCAGTGGCGACGAATACCATAACTGGCTGCACGATAAGGATAATTACACGATCATCCAAAGCCCCAAGAATGGCTATTATTGCTACGCCGAAAAGAGCGGAGAAGAGGTGATTGCCGGACCCTTGGTAGTAGGCAAAGACCTGCCGCAGAGCCGCGGGCTAATGCCCGGCATCAATATTTCAGAGGCTGCCTACAAAGCCATGCGCAATACCAAGTTTTACATGCCCCCATCACGTAATGCTCCCACCACCGGCACCATAAATAACCTCGTGATCTATATCCGCTTCTCGGACGAAACAGAGTTTGGGGATAATATCAGCCTTTACGACGGCTGGTTTAATAGCGACACAAACTCGCAAAAGAACTATTATCTTGAGGCTAGCTATAACCAACTTACCGTAAATACCACCTTTTACCCATCCCATCCTAATAATCTTGTGGTTTCCTGGCAAGATACTTCACATCCCAGAGCTTATTATCAGCCTTACAATGCAGCAAGCAACCCTACAGGATACAATGGTGACACAGAACGTCGCAATCGGGAGTTTACCCTGCTGAAAAATGCCTGCACCGCAGTAAACTCACAGATTCCCATCGACTTGAATATAGACTCCGATAATGACGGACGTGTGGATAACGTGGTGTTTATCATTCGCGGAGCTGCCGGAGCTTGGAGCAGCCTGCTCTGGCCTCATCGCTGGTCAATTTATGACCAAACTGCTACCCTCCGTGGAAAGCGCGTATATGACTTTAACCTGCAATTGCAATCCCACCTTGCCAGCAGTGGTGTAGGTGTAATTTGTCATGAGTTTTTCCACACTTTAGGCGCTCCGGATTTGTATCATTACACCTCCAATGGCATTTCACCCGCAGGAACTTGGGATATAATGGAATCCGACCAAAACCCGCCCCAACACATGGGAGCATACATGAAATGGAAATATGGGAAATGGATTCCCAGCATCACCACTATCTCCGCAGACGGACAATACTCGATACTCCCATTAACATCCTCTGCGGGAAACTGTTACCGCATCAACTCCAATAACGCCAACCAATACTACATAGTGGAATTCCGCAAGAAAACCGGAACTTTCGAGAGTAGTATTCCCGGCTCTGGCTTACTCGTGTATCGTATAGATACAAGCTGCGGAAATGGCAATGCAGATGGCCCCCCCGATGAGGTGTATATATACCGTCCAGGTGGAACTACCACCGTAAATGGAACGGTTAATTCTGCTAACTATAGTAGCGAGGTAGGAAGAACCAGGATCAATAGCAACACCAACCCCACTCCCTTCCTGCAAGATGGCAGCGCCGGCAACCTTAGCCTCTACAATATCGGCTCTTCTGCAGGCAGTACTATCAGTTTTAACAAAGGAATCCCACCCATTGTCACCATCGATTTTGCCACCAACCCTTATGTAGAGAGTTTTAATGATGCTCTATTCCCACCCGATGGCTGGAATAATCAAGCTGTGGTAGGAACTAAGATTTGGGAACGCGTTACCAGCGGCACCAACCCCACTTGCTCTCCTCAATCTGGAGCAGGAATGCTGCGTTACAACAGCTACAACGCCCCCTTAGATAATTC
>JALNXT010000113.1 GCA_023230245.1 Candidatus Cloacimonadota bacterium | reverse complement strand
CGCAATATCGCTAACTGCTGTATCGGCGATGTTAGACATCTGAATTTGGTGTGCGGAACCAACTCTATCTTTATCCACCACATCTTCAGTTGCCTGAACAAGCACCGATGAAAGCCTAACACCTGCGCGGTCCATGATGGGAGAAAGATTGGCAGTTTGATCAACTTGAATGCGCACATCTCTGTACACTACCTCGCCGTAGCCAATCAATGAGAATTTAACAGTGTATTGTCCTGGAGGGATATTTATAATTATGGCAGTTCCCTTAGCATTTGTTTGACCGCCGGTGATGCGCGAAGTGCCTTGCATCACAACGATATTAACAAATTCGATGGCACGTCCCTGTCCATCACGGACACGAACAGCTAAACGCCCCGTTGTGGCAGCATTAAGAAATGCTGCTCCGAAAAGCATTACAATTAGCAGGATCAATGCATGTTTACGCATCGACAAACCTCCCTTCATCCTGGGTTATTATTCATTATATTACAATGTAACCAAGCAATCAGTCCCTTCCCAAAAGCATAGGGACTTCATCACTAGAATCTCTGATATCTGATGTACAAAAAAAGTCAAGCTGTTTTTTGCATGGCATGCTGAATAAGCCGTGTGATGCAAGCAAAAGTTCTTTTATATCAAGCCTTTTGTGCGTAATCATGCAAAAACTACTTTCTCTTGATTAGCAGTAATCTCACTAAGTTCGCCAATATATTTACCTCCAGTTTGGGAGATAAACTCCGCTGCAAATCCCTTTTGAACTATGCAAATCATCCCTATTCCCATATTGAAAGTACGGCGCATTTCTTCACTACTGATATCAGCCGCATTTTGCAGCCAGCTATACAGTGGAAGTATGCTATCTGCTGGTAACTGAATCCTTGCACCGATCCCATCGGGCAGAATCCGGCTTAAGTTTCCGCCGATGCCTCCACCGGTAATATGGGCAAGGCCGTGCAGGGCAGGATTACCCAAAAAGGGTTTTAAGACGTTCAAATAGCTCTTATGCACAGCTAAAAGCAAATCGCCAAGTACAGCACTGCACTCGGGTATATATGCATCCAAATCCAGTTTCAGGTGTTCAAAGATAATCTTGCGCACCAACGAAAAACCATTTGTATGCAAGCCACTGCTTGCCAAACCTACCAATAAATCTCCACCGGCTATACTTTTTCGGGGGAGCAGCTCATTTTCTTCTACCATACCAACTATTGTACCGGCCAGATCAAAATCATTTCCATGATAGATCCCTGGCATTTCCGCCATTTCACCACCAATAAGGGCACAGCCATTCTCACGGCAAGCGGTGATCAATCCGTCTATTACTTGCTCCACCATCACAGGGCTTAGCTTACCAACCCCGATATAATCCAGAAAAAACTGCGGAATGGCACCCTGAACAAGGATATCGTTTACGCAGTGATTAACCAGATCCTGTCCTATTGTATCGTATTTCTCAGCCATAATGGCAATGCGGAGCTTGGTGCCCACTCCATCGGTACTGGACACCAGGATAGGCGCACGCCACTTGTCTTTATCTATGCGATACAAGCCACCAAAGCTGCCTAGTTCACTTAAAACGTTGCTATTGTATGTAGTGCGAACCTTATTTTTGATCGCTTTTACTGCTGCTTCTCCGGCGGCAATGTCCACTCCGGAATCTCGGTATGATATCCCTGATTTCAGTTTGTCCATCTAATTAAAAGCTCCTTATCAGCATCAATTTGGGCTTTATTTCTCCCAATAATACCGTTTACACTAAAGTCTTGTACATTCATAGAAGCTAGAACCGTTCCATAAAGAACTGCATTTTTGATACAAGCTCTCTTCAGCTCCTTACAGTTACTCAAATAAGCCATAAAAGCTCCCGCAAAACAGTCTCCCGCACCGGTGGGGTCTTTCACATTTTTAACGGGATATGCCGGAGCAAAGTACATTTCATTTTTAGACAATGCCACAGAGCCATATTCCCCTCTTTTTACAATTACCCATTGGGGACCCAGGCTCAGTATCTCTCTGGCGGCGGAGAAAATATCGGTTCTTCCGGTGAAGGCTTTCACTTCATCTTCGTTCATGAACACGACATCAACCCGGCTAACCACCTTCGATACTTCCTCTGGGCATCTGTTGATCCAATAGTTCATGGTATCGCAGGCAAGGTGTGCACCTGTTTCTATCTGCTTAAGCACTTGTAACTGCAATTCAGGATGGATGTTGGCTAGCAGCAAACTGTTGCATGTTTTGTATGAACATGGTAGCAGCGGAGCAAAATCTGCAAAAACATTTAGCTCTGTGTTCAAGGTTTCAGCTTTATTCCAGTTGTGATACTTACCGCTCCACCTGAATGTTTTACCTTCTTTAAAATCCAGACCGTCCAGATTCACACCATGCTGCTGCAATAGTTCCAATCCTGAAACAGGAAAATCTGTTCCAAGGACGCCCACGATCTTCACCGGGCAAAAGTAAGAGCCCGATAGTGCTCCATAAATAGCTGATCCGCCCAGAGCATCAACCACCTCACCCGCAGGGGTTGAGATGGTATCCAAACCGATAGAACCTACTATTACTAAGCTCAAGGATTTTGCGCCTTATCAGAGGCAAGGCTGTCCACCACACTTGCAGACGGCTTGGAAACTATACTGCCAGCATTTTGCATACGAGCCATGGCATAGAAAATCGCCACAACCACCAAAATCATCAGTAATAACCTTGGCCAATTATAAGCTTTTTTTCGGCGTTGTTGCCACCGCTCTTTCAATTTATCTTCAAAATCGTCCATCTTTATCCCGCTGCCAAATCAGCTAAAAAGCGCGCAAAACGTTTCACACCTTCCTGCAAATTGGCTAAACTATTGGCATAAGAAAACCGCACCGTGCCTTCCATGCCAAAAGAACCTCCGGCAACCAGTGCCACATGGTATTTATCAAGCAGTACATCGCAAAATTGATCTGCCGTCGTGATGCCTTGTTTATTATTCTCCAAATACCACTTGATACCAGGCATAATATAGAAAGCACCCTGGGGTTTAAAGCACGTTAAATGCGGGATTTTTACCAGCTCTTCATATAGGAAATCGCGACGACGGCTAAACTCTTGTCTCATGTTTTCAATAGATTCATCCTCGTCTCGCAGAGCCGTTACACAGGCTTTTTGCGTGATGGAATTCACACATGAGGTAGCATGTTCCTGAACTCTTCCAGCAGCAGCGATAATATGGGCAGGACCAGCGGCATAACCCAAACGCCAACCTGTCATGGCATAGGCTTTGGACACCCCGTTGATTACTACACAGCGTTCTTTCATTTCCGGGCTGATACTGGCGATGGACACATGTTTCAAGCCATCATACACCAATCTTTCGTAAATTTCGTCCGAGACAACCAGGATGTTGTACTTCACACAAATATCTGCTATTGCACTTAATTCTTCTCTGCTATACACAGCTCCAGTAGGGTTACTGGGGGAATTGAGGATAAGCACTTTGGCACAAGGATTTTCTTTGATTGCAAGCTCCAAAGCAGCCGGCATTATTTTGTAAGATTGGCTTTCTTCGGTGGGAATATATACAGGTTCTGCATTTGCCAGCATCGCCTGATAGGGATAACTAACCCAATATGGAGAAGCCATCAAAACCTGATCCATGCTGTCGCAAACGGCGGTCAAAATGAAGAGAATGGATGCCTTGGCGCCCGGTGATACCAATATCTCTTTGGGAGTGTATTGCAGATTATTGTCTCTGGATAGCTTCTCACAGATAACCTGCCGCAATTCAATAATGCCCGCATTGGCAGTATAACGCGTGAAGTTCGCATCAAGAGCTTTGTGCGCAGCGTCCTTAATATACTCCGGAGTATTAAAATCAGGTTCTCCAACTCCAAAGTTAATTACATCAATCCCAGCATCCCTCATCTCTTTAGCCTTGGCAGATAGTGTCAAGGTAGGCGAAGGTTTAATCAGTTTGCAGCGGTTGGATAGCTTAATAGCCATCTTATCCCCCTTTTTATGTTTATTTTTTTAGTTTTTTCTTTTTCACTTGTTAGGATCTTACTTTTTTCCCGACATCAGCAGTACTAATACTGAGGTATTTACTATATCTTCGTATGAACAGCCTCTGGATAAATCGCAAACAGGCTCCGCCAATCCCTGAATAATAGGACCAATTGCTTCTGCCTTTGCCATTCTTTGCACCAGTTTATACCCGATATTACCTGCTTGCAGGTCTGGGAATATAAGTGTATTTGCCTGTCCGGCGACCTTGCTATTAGGCGCTTTGCTCTTCGCGATTGCAGGTATTATGGCAGCATCAAGCTGAAGTTCGCCATCATAGTCAAAATCCACCTTTCGTTCATCCAATATGCTTTTTGCGACAATCACTTTCTCAGCTAATTCGTGTTGGGCGCTTCCCATAGTAGAAAATGACAATAACGCCACCTTGGGCTCATCACCAATTATTGCTCTGCGGGTTTTAGCAGTACTGGTAGCAATATCTGCCAATTGCTCTGCAGTGGGGTTTGGCACCACGGCACAATCTGCAAATAGAAAAACCCTATCCTCACCCAAGAAATCTGGCACTACCATAATGAAGGTGCTGGATACTGTTTTCAATCCCGGTGATACTCCCACCACTTGCAAGGCAGCTTTTAATACATCGGCGGTGGTATTTGCCGCACCAGCCACCATCCCATTCGCCAAGCCATGCTTCACCATGCATGCGCCGAAATACAGGGGTTTCTCCATGATGTTCAAAGCTTCGGCAGCACTTACGCCCTTTTCTTTGCGACGGTTAAAAAAGTATTCCGCAAAGCGTGGCAAATCCGCAGAAGCAACGGGATTGATAATCTTAATAGCGGGGTTGTTTAGGTTCAAGCCCAAACCCTTGGCATCAGCAGCAATTTTATCTGGATCGCCAAGCAAAATAACCTTGGCAAATCCCTCTGTAACAATCTGGACTGCCGCTTGTAAAGTTCTGGCATCATGTGATTCGGGAAGGACTATCGTCCCTCCAATTTGCATCGCTCTGATTTTAAGTGATTCCAGTATATTCATCTAAATGTCTCCTATATTTCGCTTTCCAGAACTATCTGAGATAGATCTGCAACGCGTAAAAATTCCCGTTTAATCTCCCTTAAAAGGGCATGTCTGTTCTTGCGTATGGCTTCATCATCACAATTTACCAGCACCGCATCAAAGAAATTATCTATCGTTTTCCCAAAGGCTATCAGGTGAAGCAAAGACTTCCGGTAATCACGAACACTTAGTGCCACATCATTATCCTCATGTAGCGAAAGCAAGGCAGTATACATTTCCTTCTCGGCAGCTTCGGATAATAGCTGTGGGCTAAAATCGCTGAATTCTTTGGTGGCAGAGATGATGTTTGCCACCCGTTTAAAGCCTATTACCAGCTTAATGAAATCATTTTCTGTTTTCAACTGGTTCAATACACGGGCACGTTTTTCCAGGTCGTTAATATGGCTTTTGTCTATATGCATCACGCTATCGATCACATCGTAGCTTATATCCTGCTGTTTAAGCAACCATACCACGCGCTGATCTAAG
>JALNXT010000112.1 GCA_023230245.1 Candidatus Cloacimonadota bacterium | reverse complement strand
GTAGCTGCGTAACTCCGAAAAGAGCTGTTTGGAGTTCTTATCTAGGAAAAATACCCCTAAGTCCTTGGCAATTTTTTCGTTCTCAGTTTCTGACGATTGCAGTATCATAGGCAAATTACTATTAGTTTTCATGATATGCTTTATCAGTTTTATACCCGCCTGGGCATCAACCTCTCCGCCTATTTTGTATCGGACATCAGAAATCAAACAAAGCAGGTACTCAGAATACTTCTCATACAATGCCAGTGCTTCATCATAATCGTGCACCAAAATAACCTTGGGGCGGATGCGCATTCTGAGGCGTTTATTTATATCGCTAACTTCTTCTTCGATAAGCTTCTGTGTCTGTTTCATCACCACTGCATACAAAGAAGGTAAGAACAATGAATAATAGTGGACAGAATCTTCCACCAACAAAATCACCCTCACTAATCCATTCGCAGTGTCAAATGCTAAATTCATCTTATCTTCCACACTCTTCACCATCGCCAGAAACAGCTTGGTATCACCGTTCCACAGAAACACATCGTCAATATACTGCTGATCGTTGGGATGGTTTTCCCAAATCACATAGTCCGATGCCACATTCAAGAGTAACAATACCGGTAGATCAGGATTGTCCATCTTAACTTCTTTGGCAAGTTGGAAGGGGCTAACCTCTCCGATCCTCATCATCGTGATCACCAAATCGAAGCTCTGTTCTTTCATCTTTATCAATGCTTCTTCTCCGGTGGGAACAGATGTAATGCGTGGGGTGGTGGTTAGATTTAGTTGTCGATATTCTCCAAAGATTTGTTCGGAAAGTCTGCCATCTTGTTCAAAAATGAATGCATCGTAAAAGGTGGATACCAATAGGATCTCGCGCACCCTTTTCTGCATTAGCTGATGAAAGATGTCCTCTCCAAACTTGAATTTATTATAATAGTAATTCAGCTCTTCCAGTTTCATCACAATACCTCAAATAATTTGTTTATTTGCTACTTGAGTATCCTGCATTAAGATGGCATTTGTGTCAATATCTTTTTGCTAAACAAGCTTCACCTAGCCTTTTCAATCATCATTGCTCTACATTTTGGACGCTCTATCAAAGCAAATGGTTAGCCACTTCTTCGGCGAAACAACTAAGATAGTTAGCATACACTCCCTTGCGAGCATTGCCCTATCATTGCCCTATCATTGCCCTATCATTGCCCATAATAAGGGCAATGGGTGGGCATTGAAAGCGAAATTGATGCAGGCTTATCTTTGGGTCTAATAATCAGATGATAGCAAGTGAGGCTTATTTTGGGAGGGGAATAAGGATAGCTTAGACAGCAGATATTGACAAATTTATGCACTTGGCAAAGCTTGGCTTTAATATGGATAATATAAGCGTATTTAGCGTATTTGAGGTAACTCGGCACATCCGGCAAGTGATAGAATCATCACTGGAAACCCTTTATGTAGCAGGGGAAGTCTCAAACTTTACTCACCACAGTTCAGGGCATATGTACTTTAATTTGAAGGATGAAAATGCCACACTACGCTGCACCTTTTTTAAGAACAGTAATTACCGTCTTGATTTTAAGCCTGTAGAAGGGATGCAGGTGGTCTGTTATGGCAAAATTACGGTGTTTGAAAAGGGCGGAAGCTATAACCTGAACGTGCAGAATATGAGTCAGGCTGGGCTGGGGGCTATGCAAAAGAAGTTTGAAGAGCTGAAGCGCAAGCTGAACAATGAAGGTCTCTTCGATGCTATTCATAAAAAACCCATCCCAAAGTATCCCAATAAAATAGGCATCGTTACCTCCCCTACCGGCGCTGCTTTGCAAGATATTAAGAATATCATTATCCGCCGCTATCCTGTTGAACTGCAGGTGTATCCCGCTGTGGTGCAAGGAACTGACGCACCCACTCAAATAATAAACGGGATAAAGTATTTCAACCAGATGCAGGATGTAGATTTTATTATCGTAACCCGTGGTGGCGGGTCTCAGGAAGATTTGTTTTGTTTTAACGATGAAGCACTGGCAAGGACTATCTTTGCCTCCAAGCTGCCAGTTATCTCTGCGGTGGGACATGAGATTGATTTTACCCTAGCAGATTTTGTAGCAGATTTACGTGCGCCCACTCCTTCCGCAGCCGCAGAGCTTGCCGTTCCAGATAAAAAGGATTTGCTTGCGCTCTTATCATCCCTTGCTCGCAGAATGGATTTGGCGAAACAAAAGGAACTTAGCGGCTACAAGCAGAACCTTGCAGAAATGCAGCTTTCGCTTTCCCGCTATCACCCTGAAAAGCTATGGCAAAGCTATCAGCAGCGTTTTGATATGGCGAGTATGGGCTTGTTTTCTGCAGTTAGTATCATCCAGCAAAAGAGGCAACGCCTTGACATGGTGGCACAGCGCAGTATATCCAGACTACACAACTTGTTTGAGCTTAACCTGAACCAGGCTAAAAGTAGTTTAAAACAAGCTGAGCGTGATCTGAATGGCAATGTTCATGATAGCATCGCGAGTTATAATACCAAGCTGGAACATGCTTCCAAGCTGCTGCAACAGATTTCCCCCCGTAAGATACAGAGTAAAGGTTGGATAATGGCTTTAAAAGATGGAAAAGTGCTAAGCTCGGTGAAGCAATTAAAAGTGCAAGATGAGATAAATCTGAGCTTTATCGATGGCACAGTAGACACAATAATAAACATGATAGAGGAACGACCTTGAAGTATTACATGATATTGATACTGCTAATAGCATCTATCGCATTACACTCTGAAGTGCGATCTGTATGGGTTTTACCCTGGGATATTGTCTCCCCGGAAAGCATAGATGCCATGATTAAAATCGTAGTGGAAAGCAACCAAAACGAGCTATTGGTGGAAGTTCGCTACCGCGCTGATGCACTATTTGATACGTCCAAAGCCGGTACTTTGTTCCCGAATCCCGAACCCCGCAGTTATATCCTTCCCGCTAACGGCTTTGATCCGCTAAGCTATATACTAACCGCGGCTCACGCAGCAAACTTGAAGGTGCACGCCTGGGTGATTGTGTTCAATGCCACCCCGCTTGAGCCTAGCCTTATTACCAAGAACTTTATCTATACCAAGCATCGCGATTGGCTAACCTGCGATGAAAACGGAGATACCCTGAATGGTAAAAGTGCGTTTGGGTTTTTCGTAGATCCTGGTGTACCGGAAGTTCAGGATTATTTACTTAACGTGATCAGCAACCTTGTGGCAGGTTATCCGGAATTGGATGGCTTGCATTTGGATTATATCCGCTATCCGGACACATATTTGGGTTACCATCCCGTCTCTAAGCTGCGCTATCTGGAATACTGCAATGAGAACGGGGAGATCACATTCAATGAATGGCGAATTATGCAAGTTAGCACTTTTGTACAGCGACTTAGCAGCCAAGTGAAAAGCATCAATCCCAAGCTTATCCTTAGTGCAGCAGTGTTTTCGGATATAGCAGAAGCCAATGTAGCCTACGCACAGGACTGGATTTCATGGCTGCAACAGGGCTTTATCGATCGGATTTATCCCATGGCTTACAATGTGAAATTCAATGTTTACAAGCAGCAACTTGATCGCATGAAGATGTTAGAGAAAGATGATAAGATTATCATGGGTTTACGAGCATGGGATCAAGGCGGAAAAAGCCTTGCTACTAATGGCGGAGCTGCATATAACGTTAGCGATATCGCCGCCAGAATTAGCCTCGCCCGGCAACAAGGATTTGGCGGTATTGCCTTGTTCAGCTTTCCAGGCATGAAAATAGGAAATGCCTGGAAACAACTGACGAAATTGAGCTATCCGGATCGAGAGCTACAAGCGATAATAGAAGCTCCTGCCATAACTGCCGATTTTAAAGTTCGTACTGAAGCCAATGAATACGTTATTGAAATCAGTATCCCCATTGAAGGACGCTGGCGCTGGGAAATTAATACCGGTGGGATGTTCTATTCACGTTACAGGTATTATCTTGAAGGCTATAATCGGGATTATTGGAATGGCTCGCTAGACAACAAAATTGATTTTATAAATCCCAACTTGATTACCCCAGGAAACTATGTTGTGCGCCTATACAGAGAGAATACGAAAGATAGCTATACTTTCCCTATTACCTTTGAGAAACTGGCAAAGCCATGAGCGAACTATCCAAGCAAGCAGGAATGCTATCGGCAACAGAGTTCTTCCGCTTCTTTGTAAAAAGCATCATCGGAATTGCTCTGGCGCGTTTGATTACCCCTGCTGAGTTGGGTAGTTACCGTCAATTATTCCTTATCTATAGTACTTTCTCCACCTTACTGCTGTTGGGAATACCGCAAAGCTTGCTTTACTTTCTGCCCAAAAGCAAGACTGCCGAAGATCAAAAAAGGATTATCAGCCGCACCCTGAATATCGTATCGCTGCTTGCCTTGATATTCGCAATTGCCATATTCGCTTTGAAGGGTTTTATAGCGGTAAAGTTTAATAACCCAAGTTTGAGGCCATTACTGCTTATTTACGCCATCTACCCTCTGTTCATCTTTATCACGCAACTATTCAGCAGTATCATGTTGGGCTTAAAACGCCCCTTGCAAGCGGCAAAATTCACTCTCTTCGCGGTGTTTACGGATTTTGTGCTGATCTTGGGAGTGGCCTACTTTACCAGAAATCTGGAGCTTATCGTTTGGGCAGTAATCGCTTCAGCTTTCCTACAATGGCTGTATGCCCGCATCATGCTATGGAAATTCAACAGCCCTGTTTCCTCCAGCCTGTTTGAAGGATTTAGGGAACAGCTTGCCTATTCTATACCCTTGGGCTTATCTTCCATCATTGGGATTCTGGGTGTGCAGCTCGATAAGTTTATGATTTCCGGTTTCTTTGGTCCCGAGCAGTTTGCCATATTCTCTATTGGTGCGATGGAGCTTCCCCTCATCGGTATTTTGGCTAATTCAGTAAACTCCATCCTGCTCCCCCACCTCAGTTCCGGTGATCCCAAACTGATGGGAGAGCTTTATAGCGGAGCAGTACGCAAAAACGCCCTTATCGTGTTTCCCTTAGCAGCTTTGTTTTATATGTTTGCCGAACCGATTATCGTTTTCCTCTACGGGAGTATCTACGCGGAATCGGCAATTTATTTCAAGATTTACTTGCTTATTCTCCCGCTACGTGTTGCCACCTATGGCATTATCTTCCAAGCCTATGGCAAAACCAAGGTGATTATGCTGAACGCTTTGTTTATGCTCACCATGAATGTGGTAATGAACTTTATCTTTATCAAAGCCATGGGGATGAAAGGTGCTGCCTATGCAACCGTGTTGGTTACCTGGCTATCTGTCGCCTTATACCTGGTGATGATGAAGAGCATATTGAGGCTGCGTTTGCGAGATTATTTCCCGATGGGCAAAGTGATTAGGACGGCTATTGCCACCCTTTTAGCAGCCTTGATATGCCTGCCTTTGCTACACATTACAAGCATCCCCTTTCTAAACATGATGATTGGCGGGATGCTGTTCACGGCTTTATACATAGTGCTAGGAAGACTTATGGGTGCTATCCTTAGCTACGATGTTAATCTGGTTTTAGATATCGCCAAA
>JALNXT010000111.1 GCA_023230245.1 Candidatus Cloacimonadota bacterium | reverse complement strand
AAGACCAGTCCATTGGTTATGTCTATGTTCTTTTTCATGTTTTCGGGATGGACAATGAGGTTCTCGATCAGAGCGCAGCATTTGCCAATCATATAATGGCTAAGAATGCATGAATCTGGTAGGATAATCCGCTCTACACTGGAATGGGAGATATCGCGCTCATGCCACAGGGCATTATTCTCAAAGCCACAGGAAGCATTGCTTCTAAGTACGCGTGCCAGCCCGCAAAGCTGCTCACTAACAATTGGATTACGCTTGTGGGGCATGGCGGAAGAGCCTTTTTGACCCTTGCTGAAGTTTTCCTCCGCTTCGTGCACTTCTGTGCGTTGTAAATGGCGGATCTCCAGAGCGATCTTCTCGATACTAGAGCCCATAATGGCAAGTATGGAAAGAAAATAGGCATGGCGATCGCGCTGGATAACTTGGGTGGAGACATTAGCCGGATTTAAGCCCAGGTATTTGCATGCCAGGGTTTCAATCTCAGGGCTGAGATGGGCAAAATTGCCCACAGCTCCGGAAAACTGGCCAACGCTGATCTCTTCAATAGCTCTGCTTAAACGCTCGATATTGCGCTTGCACTCTTCATACCACAGGGCAAACTTCAAGCCAAAGGAAGTAGGCTCTGCATGTATTCCGTGTGAACGCCCCATGCAAAGGGTGTTACGGTACTGCCGTGCTTTTAGTTTCAGGATTTCCGCCAGACGGCTTAGTTCGCTGACGATGAGTTCTCCAGAGCTTTTAAGCTGCATGGCAGTGGCAGTATCCAGCACATCGGAAGAGGTCATGCCGTAATGCACCCAACGTGATGAAGGCCCAATATATTCTGCCACATTGGTTAAGAAAGCTATTACATCATGCTTGGTGATTAGCTCCAGTTCGTCTATTCTAGTGGCGTTAAAATCTGCCTTGGCATTGATAGTTTCCCAATCACTTTCAGGAATAATACCCACTTCGTGCATGGCACGGCAAGCGGCAATCTCCACTTCCAGCCAGCATTCATAACGGTGATCCGAAGTCCAGATGCGCTGCATTTCAGGATTTGAATAACGAGCAATCATGCTGCATTACCTCTTAGAACCAGTAAAATCTTTTAATAATTGTTTCAGGTTTAGACCTTCAAAGGGGCTGTTATTAGTGGTTTGTGGCTTGGGAAGGGGGGTTATATGGGGCTCAATATACTTTATCTTATCGAAGATGAGTTTTATCGCCATATTGCCCGCGGCGTTCATTTCCAGCTCTGATAGCTGCTTATTGTTCCCATAGCTTACTTTCATCTTGGCAAGAGACTGGGGATCAAACACTTTATCCAGACGGTAATCCGGCAGAAAGCTAATCTGCAGGCTGTCCACTTCCAGTTTCTTAGTGCGGATGATTTCCTCTCCGTATAAGACCATCAGAGAATCTGTATCGGTAAACAGTGATAAGCTTTGGGTGGGGATTAAGTCGTTGGAGTTCAATTGTTCCAGCATGGGCATAAAGGGAGATGCAAAGGCGATGTAATCGTTAGTATAAAAGCTAATTAGGGGCTGTGCGGCTGCTCCCATGATGCCTCCATCGATAACATCCAGACGAAACTGTGCGTGGTTTTTGGAGGCTACAAACATCTTGCGCAGGCTTAAGCCCATATAGGATATCTCTATTATGCCCTGGCTATCGAAGCTTTCCCATTTCTTTAGCTCATTGCGGAGTTTGTTTTGTTCCTGATCTGCTTTGGGCGCAGCGCATGCCGATAACACGAGGAAAAGCAAGATTAGGCAAAGAAAAAACCCGCGTAAAGGATTTATGGGGTTACCGTTAACTGTCATGTTTTGATATCTCCGGGGGGTGGGATTGGGCTTTTGTTAATCTTCCAGATACCCCAAGCCGCAGCAATTATCATCAGGAAACTGAGGAAAGCGCCAATGCTCATAAAGCCGAAAATAAAGCCGAACTTCTCGTAAAACTGAAGCTCATCCGGCTCGCGCACAAACTCTATGAGGAATCTGAATATCCCGTATAAGCCAATAAAGCTATAGAAAACCAAGCCGTTCTTCTTTAATTTCCTCAGCAGGATGTAGCTTACCGTGGCGAGTACAATGCCTTCTAAAAACAGTTCGTAAAGCTGGGTGGGATGGCGGGGAACACCATCGGAATCGGGGAAGATCATCGCCCATGGCACATCCGTGGGCCTGCCCCACAGCTCGGCATTGATAAAATTGCCAAGCCTGCCCAAGCCAAGCCCGATTGCGACAATGGGGATGGCTGCATCGGCAAGCGCATAGAAATTTAGCTTGTTCTTTCGGGCATATAACAAACCCGCTACGATAACTCCGATGGCACCACCATGGAAGCTCATTCCTCCTTCCCAGGTTACGAGTATCCTGATGGGATGTTGCAGGTAATAAAGCAAATTGTAAAACACCACATAGCCGAGCCTGCCACCCACAATCACGCCCACCATCACATAGAATATGGCAGATTCGTATTGCTCGCGGTTTAGCTTTATTTTGCGGAACTTGAGATTATGCCGGTATAGAAAGTAAGCAATGATAAAGCTGAGCACATAAAACACACCGTACCAGCGTACTTGCATGGGGTAGCCGAAAAGGCTGAACTTCACAATATCCGGGCTAATATTGGGAAAGGCAATCATCGTTTGCTCATTTCATGCAGTCTTTTTGCTATCAGCTCCACAGCATCTTCGCTTGCGCCTTCAAACTTCTCCACCTTTTTATCGTGCTGGGGAGAGAAGATGCTCATCACCTGAGTAGGCGAACCATTTAAGCCCGTGGCTTTTTCATCAAGACCCAAATCAGCGCAGTTCCAAACGGTTAGCTCCACACTCTTGGCATTCTTCTTTCCTCTTAGCGACGGCAAACGCGGAGAGTTAATCTCTTTAACAACGGAAATAACGGCGGGCAGCTTAATCTCTACCCGGTCATAGCCATCTTCCATCAGCCTTTGCACCGTTGCCTTGTGGCAATCCAGCGTCTCTATCTTACGCACAAAACAAGTCTGTGGGATGTTTAGATGCGCCGCAATACCTGGCCCTACTTGGGCGGTATCGCCATCGATTGCTTGTTGGCCGGTTAAAATAAGCTTATAATCGCCTATCTTCTTTATGGCAGCGGCAAGGGTCAGGCTAGTAGCCCAAGTATCGGCGCCGGCAAAGCGTCTATCGGAAAGCAGCACAATCTCATCCACACCCAAAGCCACGGCTTCGCGCAAGGTTGCTTCACATTGGGGAGGCCCCATGCTGATGGCTGTTATCTTCCCGCCATTGGCTTCCTTCAAGCGCACCGCTTCTTCAATCGCATAGGTATCGAAAGGATTAAGGATGCTTTCCACACCTTCCCGGATAAGCGTGTTTGTTTTGGGATCAATTCTTATCTCGGTGGTGTTGGGGACTTGTTTGATGCAAACAATGTAATGCACAACGGCTCCTTACTTTTGGCAGAATTCTTTGATGGCAGCGCAGATATACTGCTTTTGTTCTAGGGTCAGTTCTGGATAGATAGGGATGGAGAGCACCTTTGATGCCATTGTCTCGGCAACTGGTAAATCGCCATTCTTATAGCCCAGAGAGCTAAAGCATTCTTGCACGTGCAGTGGCAAGGGATAATAAACCGCACAGGCTATATCTTTACTCTGCAAGTAAGCTTGCAGTTCATCCCGCTTTTCACAGATAAGGGTATATTGGTTATAGATGCTTACCGCTTTGCTATCGATAAATGGCGTGGTGATTCCCTTCACATCTTTCAGATGGCTATTGTAAAACTCTGCATTGGCTCTGCGAGCTTTGCTCCATCCTGCCAGAGCATCCAGTTTAACGCTCAAGATGGCTGCCTGCATAGTATCCAAACGGCTGTTCAAACCCACCCATTTGTGATAATACTTGGGGTTTTCGCCATGCACCCGAAGCTGACGCAACTTGGCAGCAAGATCATCGTCGTTGGTTAGGCACATTCCTGCATCTCCCATAGCTCCCAGATTCTTGGAAGGGAAGAAGGAAAGAGTTCCGATATCGCCAAAAGAACAGCTCATTTTACCATTCCAGGTGCTGCCGATACCTTGAGCATTATCCTCGATAACTTTCAGGTTATGCTTCTTGGCGATAGCCATAATGGCTTCCATATCTGCACATTGGCCAAAGAGGTGAACAGGCATGATCGCCTTGGTATGTGGCGTTATTGCAGCCTCTATCTTCAACGGATCAAGATTAAAAGTCTTAGGATCAATATCTACAAACACGGGTTTGGCAAAATTTCTCCAGATGGAAGAAGCAGTCGCAAAGAAGGTGAAAGAAGTGGTTATCACTTCGTCACCTTCGCCAATCTCCAAAGCCTTGATCGCCAGTACTAAAGCATCGGTTCCGGAAGCACAGCCGATGGCGTGTTTTATGCCAAGATAAGCTGCCATCTTTTCTTCCAGTTCTTTTACCTGAGGTCCCATTATATAATGATGTTCGGCGTAAACACGCTCCATTGCTTCTCTAATTTGTGGCATTAAGGGGTCAT
Organism: Candidatus Cloacimonadota bacterium; assembly: GCA_023230245.1. Lineage (GTDB taxonomy): Bacteria > Cloacimonadota > Cloacimonadia > Cloacimonadales > Cloacimonadaceae > Cloacimonas. The sequence goes on along the minus strand of JALNXT010000111.1, from coordinate 1,067 downwards.
ATTGTGCATGTAAATCAAGCATCGGCACTTTCATCTACTTATCTCCTTTATTTTGTGGTGAGGGAACGAACCCCCAGAATAATTGTTATTAACGATGATACTAATACTATGCCCTCTTTGGCATCTGTCCAGAGAGATCTATCGGTTTGGACGGGGACAAATACTGTATCTCCGGCAAGGATTAAAATATTCTTTTTCGGCTTCACCCAATTCCCGCTATCGCCACGGATAATCCGTCCTTTGGCAATTTTGCGGTTATTAGTATAGCCTCCTGCTGCTTTTATGTAATAATCCCAGTTTTCCCCGTCAACCCAAGGGACTAAACCAGGATTGCGAACTTGACCACTAACCAAAACCATATCCATTCTTTCGGGGATAAACACACAATCGCCGTTACGCAAAACGGGATTTGCCTCTTCGCCATTGCTTTGGGCGAATTTGCGGGCATCGAAGCTGTATTTCCCTTTAAGCTGCTGCAAATTGGTTTTCAAATAGGCATATTCGATGGGGGTCATGTCGCTCATTGCACGCCCCATGAGCTGCGTTAGATACTGGTTTGGTTGTTCAGATTTATTGCTGTTGTAGTAAACTATGCTCGCCAAATCGGCTCTGCTATTTATTCCCCCTGCTTGCTTTATCAAATTGGCAAGAGAGCTGGTGGGGGATATGAAGTATTCTCCTGGGTTTTTCACTTGCCCGCTGATTTTAACTTTTAGTCTATTGGTAACTTCAGCTATTTGGGGGACTAAACAATTATCGCCTGATTGCAGTTCAAAACCGTAAAGTGAGGGGTTTTCTATCAGGTTTAGAGTAATAACTTTAAAATCTATTTTATTAGACTCATAGCGGTATATCTGAACCGCACTTAGATCGGCATCATAGCTTGCGCCCTCGGCAAATCTGATGATGTCTTCCAGTTTATCACCCGCCAAAAACTGCATCTCACCCGGCAAACTTACCCCACCCTTGATAGAGATATAATCTTGCACAGCAGCGATATGGACGATGTCTCCATCTTTCAAAAAGGGGTTTTGGCTTTCATCACCCAATCGGAAAAACCTCAGTAC
>JALNXT010000110.1 GCA_023230245.1 Candidatus Cloacimonadota bacterium | reverse complement strand
ACCGCTGTTATAGATGGCTATTTTGCCTGGTTTATCGATGGGGAACTTAACAAAAGTGGCGTTTTGCACGTGTTTAGGCGTGATGGGATTGGGGAAAACCGTAACTTGGCCTAGATCCATAATATCATTTATGCCAAACCTGGCAAGTTTATATTGTGGCGAAATAATATTGCCAGCGAGATCCATAAGGTTATTTGTCTCAATGAAATAAGATTGGTTGGAAGCGCTAATATTATGCGCGAAATATAGGGTGATGGTATCATCTGTCAAAACCGCAGAATCAATGCGATTATCCGGATCTGACAAGGGGCAGGTAAGCACGAAATTTGGCAGATAATTTACGGGAGCGGGCATTAAAGCTTCGCTATACTTGATGCTGATGGCTTTCTTGGATTGCAACACCGTAACAGATTCCAGCATCGGAGCGGCTGTATCGAGGACATAGGGGAAAGGGTAAATATTTTGGATGGATTGAACGCCGGAAATGCCTGTAATATTGCGTAGTTCCAGCTCAAATGGGGTGTCTATAGCCGGGAAGCTATTTCGGAAACGTAGCTGCACCCCCCTATGGCTGGCAACGCTATTCACCGAAAGAGGAGATCCCATGCCGTCGCTAAGCGAATAGCAACTGGCATTCAGCGCACTGGAAGGCAATGCTTGGTTGAACAGCAAGCGGAGTTCATTTGTCCCCACGATGCTAATTTCTTCGATCGCGGGAGGCAATAAAGGTATTCCCTCCGACCACATGCTGCCATTGCTTTCGGAAGGGTTATATGATGGGTTTATGGCTGCAATGGAATATTGGTAAATATTTCCGGTAATTAAGCCGGAATCTGTAAAAGAACTGATACCGCTAAAGTCAGTGTAGGTTGTTTGCTCGTTCTCGTCTTTTCTATAAAGCCGATAAGTTGGTGCTCCATTGGGTACCCAGGTTATTTGGACAGTGTTTTCATCGATAGGTTTCACGATTAGATTTGCAGGAGTGGGGGGGCCGGTAAAGGGGGTTTGCGGATTCCACTGCACTGCCACGGTACTATCTGCTGAAACAGCGGCATTGGCAAGGATGTGAGAGATACCATCGTTATCTGACCAGGCAGTTACCTGATAATTGCGGAAACTATCGCCATGGAACTTGGGGACAAAATTGCCGTTTTCGTAGCGCACAACATAAAGATTGGGAGAAAGGGCTAAGATTAGCTCATCTTTTCCATCATTATCAAGATCTTTCGCCGTAATGGAGTTTTGAGACATCACACCGTTAAACATGATGCTACCCATGCTGGTGTAGCTGTTATTAGCGGTACGCTTGAATCCCTCGAAATACCAAAAGGTAAGATTGGGATTGGTATCGTTGGTGTTATATCCGCCGGCAAAGAAATCCTTTCTGCCATCACCATCGAAATCGCCGATGGCAAGAGAATAAGTATTGGCAACAGGAAGCCTCGTTGTCCAGCGCATTTCCTGCATATTTGCATTAACAATCTCATATACCATGATGTTGCCATAGGTATCTGCGCATAAGATATCAGGTGTGATATCTCCATCAAGATTATCTACCAGCACGGTGGGAACAAAGGTTTTCCTTAGTCTTTGCTGTCCGGCGGGGACATTACTGATGGTATTAGCCTGGATCAATGTTGTACTGGTGGAGCTGGATCTATAGGCTTGGATAACCCGCTCATTAGGCAGGTTTTTCACCACAAGCAGATCTTCCCTGGAGTCGGTGTCGTAATTGGCAATAATGCCACCGGAAATTCCCGTACTAGTCCATATAGAATTATCAGCATTGGGATACACATCGTCCTGGGAACTGTCCCATAAATAGCCGGTATCACCCTTTAAAAGCAGCAGCTCTGTTCCGGTGCCCAAAGTGTTTCCGATAGCAAGAGGCCAGAATGAATCGTTGAAAGAATGTTTGATAATATGCCCACCGGGTTGCGGTTCATAGGAACTAACCGGCCCATACCCGCTGGTAGGCATTTCCATCGCAATGTACTCCAGATTGCCATCTCCATTAAAGTCTTGCATGCGGGTTAAGGGACGGCGTGCAGTGCCAATTATTTGCTTGTCGTAGCCGTAGGAAGACACTAATTCGTAAACGATATTCATGAAGTTTGGATAAGTGACAGATTCCGAGCTTACATTTGCCATGTTAGTGGCTTTTATCTTGATGCTGATGAGACCCTGAGGAATATCAGCAGGAATAGCCCATACTTGCACGGAATCTTGGGCAGCAGAGTAAACATTACGCAGACTTCCGTCTGAAGCGGTGACGATTAACTCGGCACGCACGGGCTCGTCAAACAGCGCAGAAACATAATAACGCAGGTTTTGCTTATCGTAGCGCTTGAATCCGCCTAAGGTTTGAGGTTTTATCACGGGCGGGGTGCGGTCAACGATTATCGTGCGGTAATAGTTGTATTTAAGTTGGCTATTTCGGGTTTTTTCGTATTGAAGGCGAACCATGTATTTCCCATCAGCCATATAGGATGGGATATTGAATGTCCCCAAAACTCCATTATGAACGGGCGTGTAATAGAATTCGGGATAGGGATTGCTGGTGCTGATGTCGTACCAACCATGCATGGTGGGATCGCTGAGGCTGGAATAACACAACGTGTAACGCATAAAGTCTTCACCATATACAGAGCCGATTATAGGCACTGTGCCACTTATGCCTAATTGGTCGAGCGGACTGGTAATATCCACAAAAGGGGGATTGAGATTATCCAGCAGCTTCTTGGTGTCCAGCAAGCCATGCCCGGTTTTGGAATCAAAACCCATGGGAGGGATGTCTTCTGTGGAGGTAAGCAGCCGTGCTCGCACTTCCTGGGGGCTTAACCCCGGCTGTAAGCTTAGCAGCAAAGCAACACTACCAGTTACAAAAGGAGCGCTCATGGAGGTTCCGTCCTGGTAGAAATACTGTTCGTTGCCCTCAAGCTTGTAGGTGGAGAGCACATGTTCGCCCACAGCTACCAGATCGAGATCTAAACCATAGCTGGAAAAACCGGAAATCTGTTTGGCAGCATTAACGGAACCTACAGAAATAACGCAGGATAGCTTGGCAGGATAGCTTAGATTTGCACCCGGTTCGTTACCGGCTGAAGCGATGAGCGTTACACCTTTGGCATAGGCATATTCACAGGCATCAGAGATTATGGGGGAGTAGTTTGGGTCTCCCCAGCTCATATTTACTACATTGCAACCGTTATCGGCAGCATAAACTATTGCAGCAGCAGCGTCATCATCTTGAAGGAACCCTGTACCGGAAGTGGTTCTAAAACCTGCACGCAGCGGCATGATGGAAACATTCCAGCAGGTTCCGGCGATTCCTATGCCATTGTTGCCAACTGCACCGATAATCCCAGCGACGTGTGTGCCGTGATAGTTTTCGTCCTCCACGTCATTATCTTGCCCGATATAATCACCCAAAGCAGTATCCGACAATTCTGGTGCATCGGCAAAGTCCCAACCGCACCAATCGTCGATATAGCCGTTGTTATCATCGTCTATGCCGTTATCTGGTATCTCGTTGGGATTTATATAGATGTTGGCATGTAAATCAGGGTGGTTCACCAGGACACCAGAATCTATGACGCCCACCTTTATCAGGTGGCTGCCGGTGGTATAGTTCCATGCTTCGGGCATGTTGCTTACATAAGTCGATTGTAAGCCATAATAAAGATCATTGGGGCTGTTGTGAAGCTTGTTAAGGTTATTTGGCTGCACATATTCTATGCCGGGGAAACTGAGTGTACTTAAAGATGCTTTGCTCGGCTGGATTGATACGTTGGCAGTGTAATAGCGCGCACCTGGCATCCCTTTAATGGGGTTAATTGCCTTCAAGCCTTGGTTGTTTAAGTAGCTATCAAAGCTGCTAAGCCCTGTTTTTCCGTTACGGACTTGAATGGGAGCGGTGGTTTTGAAGATAAGCTGTCCGGGCGTTTCAAGTGCCCAAACTAACGAAGCAGAAATCAACAACGCAAAGAGGATTATGAAGCTGATGAGGTTGCGCATATTCATTAGAATTGGTATGCCAAGCCAAAGCTATGGACATCGTTTAAACCATCGGTGAAAGCAGCAAAGCCGTAATCCACGCGTATCCGGCGGTAAGCTAAGCCAAAGCCAGCACTCAGGTTTTCGGCAGCGTAGTTTACTTTGTAGCCGGCACGCAGGCTCAGTAGCTTAAAGAGTTCCACTTCTGCACTAATGCTGCCCTTAGTTTCTTCACCTGCCACTTTAATGTAGCTCAAGCCAAACAGTAAGTTGTTGTCTCCCAAGGGCATTTGTTTGGTTAAATCTGCCTCTATGGAAGAGGGGAAGCGTACTGTCTCTTCATTTGTTCTGGTGGCATTCCCGATATTACGGAACGTGGCAGATAGCTTTGTACCCTTAATGGGCGGAATAAGGCTGAAACCGAAATCCGCATGCGCACCAAGACTGGTGGCAGTATTCAGTTTCTGGTACAGACCACCCACGTTAAAGCCAAAATAGAGATAAGGGCTCATGCGATAAGCATAGTTTAACAGTAAATCTACATCCAGGGGGTTGTAGCTACCAATCAAGAAGCCCGTATCGTCGCGGTTCTCAATCTCGCCATAATCCAGATTGCGGAAAGCGATACCAAAGTGACTAAGCCTTTTCGCATAGGAATAGGCAAGGCAACTTGACTGCGTATCGGCAAGCCAGGGACTGCTGGATAAAGTAAGAATACGCTGATCGGCCTCACACGCAGCCGCAGGTTGTAAAATGAAGGCTGTGGCATTGTTAGCATTGTGCACTCCACGGCTTGCCATGGCAAGGCTGATTGGTCCGCTGGGGACATTAAGAAACTTGTAGCCGTACAGTCCCACATCGCCGTCTGTATCAGCATTCAACATGCTAATCGCCAGCAGCAGGCAGAGAATTATATAGGTGTATTTCATGTGCGCTCCCATCATTTTTCCACGCTAAACTTTATACGTTTGCTTTGATCAGCGGATTTAACTACCGCAATATAAACTCCGCTGCTAAGTTTGCTAGCAGGGATGTCAAAGATATCCAGATTCTTAAGATAGGCTTTGGCAATGGCTTCCTGACGAAATACAAGGCTGCCACTGATATCGTAAATACTTAGCTCCAGGCTTACATCACGCGTGGGCATCACATTTAAGCTAAGCTTCTGATTGTAGATAGACTTAAGCGGGTTGGGATAAATATATAGCTGACCCGGCACGAATAAATCCGAGCTTGCATATAGATTTGGCAGAGCAGAGGGGTCTATTGATGCGCTTCGCAACAGGTCTGCATATTCGGTATTCCATGCCAGAGCAGGACTCACAAGCGGGGTATTAGCCAAACTTGTGCGGAAAACTCCACCGTTATCAGTAGAGCTATACAGATACCACTTATTGTCTGTATCCTTTGCCACAAAGGGCATACTGTGGCTGCGTTCGGCAAAAGCAACAGGATATCCGATCTTCATACGATAGTCGTTCTCCCACACACAAAGGCGGTTAAGGGAAAAGTTCCCCACTAATTCAGCCTTGCCATCGGCGTCTATATCCATGGCATACACTCCGGCAGCGATGTTATCTCCGTTACCGGGTAGAGACATAGTTTCAGGG
>JALNXT010000109.1 GCA_023230245.1 Candidatus Cloacimonadota bacterium | reverse complement strand
CCAGTAGGGTTTCTTTTGCTCCCACAAGCAGTTAAGCTAAACAGCATGATAGCCGCAATAAGAACAACAGAAACGTATCCAATTAACCGTTGCATAAGCTAAGCTCTTAAATGCTCCGTTTGCTTTAGCAAGTATTTACCCAGCACATCATATTCCACATTCACAGTATCACCTGCCTTAATATGGGCTAAATTAGAATTGGAAAGCGTATGCCCGATTAACGCTACAGAGAAATATGCGGAACGAAGTTCGGCAATCGTAAGGCTTACCCCATTGATGGCGACAGAGCCTTGCTGCACCAAAAGCTTCCTGTCTTCACTTACCAATTGAAAGCGGATGTAATCGGTGCCTTCCAGTTTAATGCGGGATATTACCCTGATAGCGCGGTCAACATGTCCTTGAAGCCAATGTCCATCCAAACGATCACCCATTTTAAGCGCACGTTCGAGGTTTAGCACATGTCCTATCTGCCAGGTTTTTGAGCTGCTTTTTTCCAGAGTTTCGTGCATTATCTCTACATTAAAGCTAGTATTGTCCAGCTCTATCACGGTTAAACATATCCCATTGCAAGCGATACTGCTGCTTAACTTGATATCATCAAACATTAGAGGACGTGCTATACGCAGCATCTTTTTACCGCTTAGTGAGGTTATTTGAAGTATCTTGGCAGTGCTTTCTATTATACCTGTGAACATATCTCGTTACACTGTGTAACGCCTCTTCCAGGCATTTGCCAAGGTATTGATGCTGCTATATTCCAAATCTCCCCCAAAAGGGATGCCTGTGGAAAGGCGGGTTATCGTAACATTCTTATCTTTTAGTAATTCCCATAAGTAGTGCATGGTTGCTTCGCCTTCGGATGAGGGTTTTAGAGCTAAGATTACTTCGCTTGGCTGCAAGACAGATATCCTGTTTAACAATTCGGCAGTGTGAATCTGTTCGGGACCATAGCCGTCGATAGGGGAGAGCAGGTGATTCAAAACAAAATATCGCCCTCTGAATTCACTCATGTTCTCAATGATCTGGATATCAGAATTGCTTTCCACCACACAGAGATGCGTATCGTGACGGTCTGTAGCGTTGCAGATAGGGCAGGGATCGCTCTCAGAAAGCATATTGCAGAGATGGCAAGTGGTAAAGCTCTCCACCGTCGTTTTTATGGTATCGGCAAGCTGGAGAGCGAAGTTTTTATCTTGGGCTATCAGAAACCAAGCCAAGCGTTGCGCAGTCTTACGACCGATTCCGGGGAAACGGTTGAGAGCTTGGATCAGCTTTTCGAGGTTTTCTGAGAGGATCATTAAAACATTCCGGGTATCTTCATGCCACCGGTTAATTTGCCCATAGCGTCGTTGGAGGCATCGCTTACTTGGCTACTAACTTCCTGAAGAGCTGCTACAATGAGGTCTTCCAGCATTTCCACATCTTCTGGATCTACAGCTTGGGGGTCGATTTTAATGGACACAATCTCGTGTTTACCATTCATCTCTACTTTTACCATGCCACCGCCTGATGAAGCTTGGAAGGTCTTGTTTTCAAGCTCTTCTTGCGATTTCATCATTTCTTGTTGCATCTTTTGGGCTTGTTTCATCAGGTCTTTCATATTTTTTCCACCGGGAAGCATAGGGAACTCCTTATTGGCTTAATCTTTTAATACCTTTTGTAAGAAGATGGTGTATTCGTCAAGCAAAACAAGCAGATTCAATGTATCTTCTTTGCTTGCATTGCCCTATCAATGCCCAACTATTGCCCTTAATATGGACAATGAGTGGGCAATGATAGGGGTACTATTACAAGCAACAGCCTACAAATATGAAGGGTTTCCTTCCTCATTATTCATATCCCACTAAAATAGTTCTTGACATAAAAACGATGCTGGTTATCTTGGTAAGTGAATGCTTACTAACATAAGGAAGTGATAGTGGAAATTACTGCAAGACAGATGGATATTATCGAAGCTGCGATCAAGATTATTGCGCAAGGTGGCTATGAAAAGCTAACCACGAAGAATCTTGCAGCACAATTGCAATTTACCGAAGCTGCATTATACCGACACTTTCCTTCCAAGCATGAGCTGGTAAAGATGGTACTTTGTCATTTCGAAAATATCTCTTGCGAAGTGTTAGTTAGGATCAGAAACGAACAACTGAATCCTCTTGATAGTATACGTAGATTCGTGCTAAACAGATATGAGCTGTTTTCTGAAAACCCGGATTTGGCAAAGGTGATGTTTTCCGAAGAGTTTTTTAAGAATGACCTAAGCTTTGCAGAACAGTACAAATCTATTATGCACATTCATAGAGAAGAAGTTATAGGCTATATCAAGGCAGCACAGAAAACAGGAAACATAAACCAAGCTTACACCCCCAACCACATATTCCAGATTATCTTAGGTTCTATGCGCTTATTGATATCTCAATGGAATATGAGCAATAATGCCTTCGATATTATCAAGGAAGGATCTACACTTATGGAAACAATAATAAACATGATAGAGGTGAAACAATGAAGAGACAAATCATCCGCATTGATGAAGAAAAATGCACTGGTTGTGGTGTATGCATTCCTGGTTGTCCAGAAGGTGCATTGCAGATAATAGATAACAAAGCTCGCTTGGTCAGCGATTTGTTTTGCGATGGATTAGGTGCTTGTTTGGGTACTTGTCCGGAAGGCGCAATTGAAGTGGAAGAACGTGAAGCAGAGCCTTACAACGAAGCTATCGTAATGAAAAACATCATGGCAGCAGGCGAAAACACCATTAAGGCACACTTGAAGCACTTGGCAGATCACGGAGAACTTACTTATCATGCCCAAGCTTTGGAGATTCTAAAAGTAGAGGGTTACGATACTGAGAGCTTGTGCCAGGAAGAAACAATGGCTTGTGGTTGCTCTGGAACACATACAAAGGTGATAGATAGGCAAGAGACGTCAGCTAAACCAATGGAGGGGAGTTTAAACTCGGCACTTAAGCAGTGGCCGGTTCAGCTTACTTTGATGAACCCCGCTGCGGGCTACTTTGATAATGCGGACTTGCTAATCTCAGCCGATTGTGTCCCTTACGCTTATGGAGATTTTCATCGCAGATTTATCCAAGGCAAAATAGTGATAACCTTTTGCCCTAAGCTGGATGCCGATATTGAGAGTTACATAGATAAGCTTGCTCAGATATTTGTGCTTCATACCATAAAGAGTGTTACCATAGTACGCATGGAAGTGCCGTGTTGTGGTGGAACAGAAGTGATAGTTAAGCGTGCTTTGGAAAAAGCTGGGAAATTACACTTTGTAAAAGTATATGTCGTTTCTGTAGATGGAAACCTAATTTAAAAAAGGAGATAAAATGCAAAGCCGTTTTTGGAAAGACTTAGCTCCCGTACTAAATGCCAATGGATTACATGGCGTAAAGATTTACGTCCAGACAGAGGGAGAGATTGTGCATCTTTCGCTGGAACCGGGAGCAATCCTGAAAGCACACAAAACACCTGTAAATGTTGCCTTTTATGTACTGGAAGGCAGTGCTACTATCGCCATTGGGGAAGAGAAACAAAGCTTTCCCAAGGATACTATTATCGATAGCCCCAAAGATATCCCCCATGAAGTAAGTAATGAAGGGACAGAAAACTTGCGGCTCTTAGTGATAAAAATGCCCAAACCATAATATAAAGGAGAAATCAATGAGTATGTTTTGTTACCAATGTCAGGAAACTGCCCGCAACCTAGGTTGCACCATGCGCGGAGTTTGCGGTAAGCCCGAAAGCCTTGCCAATTTGTTTGACCTGCTTATCTACACCTTAAAAGGTGTGGCACATGTGTCCACCAAGCTATTAAAACAGGGTGTTTACTATCCTGAAGATGCACTTTTTGTAATGGGCGGTTTGTTTCGTTCGATCACTAATGCCAACTGGGACGAAGAACTGATTCGCTCTGTGGTTAGCCAAGCTATCGCCTTGCGTGACAAACGCAAAGAAGAACTGTGCAAAATATTGGGTGAGAAATGCGATGCTTGCCCCGATGCTGTAACTTTCGCAATTGAACCCGATGATTACGATGATTTTGCCACAAAAGTGGGCGTATTGAGAACCGAAAACGAAGATGTACGTAGCCTTAGAGAAACCATTGTTTACGGCTTAAAGGGTATTTCCGCCTATGGTGAACATGCTGCCATGCTTGGCTTTATGGATGACGATGTAAACAAGTTTATCATGGAAGCTTTGGCTGCAACTTTAGATGACAGCCTTAGTGCAGATCAGCTTGTGGGCTTAGTATTGAAAACAGGTGAAAATGCCGTGAAAATAATGGCAAAGCTGGATGAAGCCAATACTACAACTTATGGTAATCCTGAACCTACAAAAGTATTTTTGGGCGTAGGGAAGAACCCTGGTATCTTGGTAAGCGGACACGACTTGAAAGATTTTGAAGAACTGTTAAAGCAATCCGAAGGGAAAGGCGTGGATATCTATACTCACAGTGAAATGTTGCCCGCGCATTACTATCCTGCCTTTAAAAAGTACAAGCACTTTGTAGGCAATTATGGTGGCTCATGGTGGCATCAGTTAGAGGATTTCCAGAACTTCAATGGGGCTATTTTGATGACTACCAATTGCATTGTCCCCTTGCGCAAAGAAAACACCTATCTGGATAAGTTCTTTACAACCGGCATGGCAGGTTATCCCGGTGCAAAGCATATTGCAGACCGTAAAGATGGCAAAGAAAAAGACTTTTCCGAGCTTATCGCTTGTGCCTTAAAATGCCCTGCTCCCAAAGAAATGGAAAATGGCTACATTACCGGTGGATTTGCCCATGCTACAGTGCTTAGCCTTGCCGATAAAATTGTGGATGCAGTAAAATCTGGTGCTATTAAACGCTTTGTCGTAATGGCAGGTTGTGACGGACGGATGCCCAGCAGGAAATACTTTACGGAAGTAGCAGAGAAGCTTCCGAAAGATACCGTTATCTTAACCGCTGGTTGTGCCAAATACCGCTATATTAAGCTTGATCTCGGCGATATTGGCGGCATTCCCAGAATACTGGACGCCGGACAATGTAATGATTCCTATTCTCTGGCAATAATTGCCTTGAAGCTTAAGGAAGTATTTGGTTTGGACGATGTAAACAAGCTTCCCATCTCTTTTGATTTGGGATGGTACGAGCAGAAAGCTGTTGCTGTGTTGCTGGCTTTGCTTTCCCTTGGCTTTAAGAATATCCAGGTTGGCCCTACCCTGCCCGGATTCTTATCTCCTAATGTAGCAAAAGTGATTATTGATACTTTCGGCTTGAAACAAACTACCGATGCCGATAGCGACATAGCCGCTATGTTTGCATAAACAATACAGATACATTAATGCTCCTTGCTGTAAAATTGGTGGGGAGCATTTTTGTTATGATGCAAAAATACTGCGTAACTCATGGTGAAAGCCAAAGCTAAGTTGCATTTCGGAACGCTTCTTGCATCCATAATGGATAAAATAGACATTGATCCAAGGAGGAACTTGATGCCAAAGAGGTTTTGGATAATTATACTAATCGTAACAGTTTTAGGTTTAAGCGGTTGCGCAAAGCGGAATACAGCTTATCAAGAGGATGAGCAGTTAACTCTGGTAAAACAAATACCCTTAGTTGGCGATCTATTGGCTTTGTGT
>JALNXT010000108.1 GCA_023230245.1 Candidatus Cloacimonadota bacterium | reverse complement strand
GGGGGGATCAAGAACCGCGTTAAAGTTCTGTGGCACGGGAAGGTTAATAATTACTGCGCTGGGAGCTGTCATCACTGCTGTTCCCGCAAGGCCATGAATATCAACAGGAGTAACTTCAAAAGTTATTTGAGATCCAATATCGGCTGCAACAATCTGGTAATTTAGTTCATTTGCGCCAGGAATAAGGGTTGGAGTTCCAGCGATATTTCGGTACCATTTAATGAGGGTGTTGCCTTCGGCATGGCTTTCTGGGTCGGTATAAACATAGCTGCCAGTTAAGGTTTGATGCAGAACGGGAATCCCTGTTTGAACTACAGCACTGGCAGATGGCGCCGTATTTGTAAACGCCATCCCGTTTAGAATAACGAGGAATTGCTGAGCGTCTATAAAGTTGCCGTTAATGGTCATAAAGCCTTCATAAGAAAGCGGTTGAGTTGGGTTAAAGCCAATATCCACAAGCAGTATCGAGGTAGGCGGGATGGAAAAATTAGTTACACTACTGGTAAACACAGGGTTATCTATGCTAATATTTCCAGTAACAGTAGCGGTGCTATAGTTTGCCATCACCAATTTCTTCGTGGAAGTTGAATTTACCGAAATAAATGGGAACATCATAAAATCTGTTTGCACCGAGGCTCCGGCAGCGATGGCGTTGAGTGCATATTTCTTGCCTTGCAGTATTTCTTTGGTAACCGTATTTTGTAGCCATAGTACCAATTCTAAATCTTGCACAGGCCATGCTGTTTGGATTGAAAAGTTCAAGGGTATGGAAGTTTGTTCACCTGTACCCAGGTTTACGGGTGTTCCGCTTTGGCTAGGTGCCATCAATCTCATCGCGTTGTGTACTTGGGTTTGACCCTGCCAATTCATCGCAATGTTAGATTGTGTCAATGCCGCGTGAAGCACCACGTTGGTATTGGTATCTGCCTCTGGCTTATCTACGTTTACCACAACCATGTAATTATTGCCAGTATGTGCACCTGATGCGCTGATGGTGTAATGGGATGGAATGGCAAGACGGGCATTTACACGTGGCAAATATGATGAGTATAGGGATTGAGTGTTACTTCCACCTTCATATTTGTTCATTCCATCAAACATAGCAGATGGGAAAGAGTTAATTCCATAATAGGTGTTTCGCGCATTGGATGCAGTATTAGCGAAGCTATCACCGTTGTGATTTTTAACCACACCAACTGCAATTCCGTTGGTTAGCAGATCATGAGCACCCATTGATGCTCCTGGGCAATACTGGCACCAGGTTCCAGTGCCGATTTCTACAATCACGAGTTCACGTGGGACTGCGATTAATCCTGAGAGTATCCCTAACAGGACTACTAAAATGAGCAGTGTTTTTTTCATAGCTCTTTCCTTATGTCGTTAATATTCATTATCTATATACTAAGCAATTTATAGTCCATGTGCAAGAATAGTTTCTGAGATACAAGAAAAATACCTGCCCCAGGGTTGGAGCAGGTATATTGAATGTATGTTTTTAGGTATTTACACGACACCCATATCGCACATGGCGTTGGCTACTTTCAAGAAACCGGCAATATTGGCTCCCTTAACGTAGTTTACATAGCCATCGGCTTGCTTGCCATTGGTATAACAGGCAGTGTGAATGTTGCGCATGATTTCATGAAGTTTGGCATCCACTTCTTCTTTGTTCCAGCCTAGGCGCATGGAGTTCTGGGTCATTTCCAAGCCGCTGGTTGCGACGCCGCCTGCGTTAGCAGCTTTGCCGGGGGCAAAGAGAATCTTTGCTTTTTGGAATACTTCCACGGCTTCGGGTGTGCAAGGCATATTAGCACCTTCAGTTACGCACATGGCTCCATTGGCGACAATAGCTTTTGCATCGTTAACATCAAGTTCATTTTGGGTGGCGCAAGGAATTGCCACGTCCACTTTCACTTCCCAAGGGCGTTTGCCAGGGAAGAACTTGGCATTGGGGTAAACGTCGGCGTAATCGCTAACACGGTCATTATTGGAAGAACGGAGTTCCAACATATAATCAATCTTTTCACCGCTTATGCCGTCTTCATCCAAAATATATCCATCAGGACCAGAGATAGTGACCAATTTGCCACCCAATTCATTCACTTTCTGAGCTGCGCCCCAAGCTACGTTACCGAAGCCAGAGAGAGCCACTCTTTTGCCTTTAAAGTTAGTGCCGTGGCTTTTCAGCATTTCTTCGGTAAAGTAAATGATACCAAAGCCGGTTGCTTCCGGACGGATGAGGCTTCCACCCCAATTAATGCCTTTACCAGTTAAAACGCCGGTAAACTCGTTTTTAAGCTTTTTATACATTCCATACATAAAGCCGATTTCACGAGCGCCAACGCCGATATCACCGGCAGGGACGTCTGTATTGGGGCCAATGTGACGGAATAGTTCAGACATGAAGGATTGGCAAAAACGCATAATTTCTGCGTCTGATTTACCTTTGGCGTCAAAATCTGAACCGCCCTTTCCTCCGCCCATGGGCAGAGTTGTAAGGCTGTTTTTAAAGATTTGTTCAAATCCTAAGAACTTCAAGATGGATAGGTTCACACTGGGGTGAAAGCGTAAGCCACCTTTGTAGGGGCCTATGGCGCTGTTAAATTGGACGCGGTAACCGCGATTAACATGCACTTCACCCTTATCATCCATCCACGGGACGCGGAAGATAATGGTTCTTTCGGGTTCGACGATACGATCGAGGATATTTGCCTTCACAAAGCGGGGATTACTTTCGTAAACATCCCATACAGTTTCGACAACTTCTTTAACGGCTTGCAAGAATTCCGGCTCACCCGGGTTCTTGGCAGCGACCTTTGCCATGAATTCATGAATGGTCATTTGGTTCCTCCATGTAGTATTTTGTTATTTTTTCCCACTTTAATAAATGGCATTTTTGTGTCAAGTGAAGAAAGATATAAGTGGGAGCTTTTTATTGGGATTTACCAAACAATGCCAAAATCATGCAAGTGATTAGCAGTTACTTGGAGGCATTTCCCTATCATTGCCCACTCATTGTCCATGATAAGGGCAATGATAGGGCAATGCAAGCAAGGAAGATGCCGGCTTGACTTACCATTACGATGCGAGATGTATGTAACAAAGCCTTCCCGCTATCACACAGCGTAATTGTGAGTTAAAACGACTGGCGAGTAAAGCAGGTTGGAATTTTAACTCATAAAGCGGCGAATTATTCGTAGACGTGGTTTATTTTGAAGCTTGAGTCGCCGCTTGATAAGTCAAAATGAGATAGTAGGATTTTAACTCATAAAGCGGCGAACTGGAACTTACCGTGTCTTTTACGAAGATATCGTCGCCGCCTTATAAGTCAAAAAATTAAGCCGCCTTATAAGTCAAAATCTAAGCCTACTTTTCATCCAATAGCTTAGCCACTACAGGGGCACGTAGTCTGTGGGCTACAGGAAAACCTGAGCCGAGCAAAGGGCGTAAATAAAAACGGAAGTCGTCGGTGATGCCATTGCCAGTGGCGTTTATATATTCATCGGGCATGTGTTTGGTCTTGCCTGCGATATCGCTTAGTTTTTCAAGCTGGTAATTCACCGAGTAATAGCCCGATCTTTGGATAGAGATAGAGCCATCCATATTGTACCAAATTGCGTAATGAGCAGCGCGTTCGCCCACTTCTCTGGCTTCACGCTGGTCAACATCGGACACACAGCCCATAAAAGAGCGTTGCAGATAACCAAAAGTATCGCTGCGTACACGTTTAATCTTCAGTTTGGTGCGGATCAAATCGCAAAGGAGATCGCCAAGCATGCCTGTGCCAGATAGCTGCACATTGCCGTGTGCGTCCTTCTCGATGTTTTGGGATAGTTTGCTGATAATGGGGACTCCCTTTTCATCTACAATTCCCTCAGACACTGCCACCACGCATTTTCCATATTGCTTGTAAACACGCTGTACATCTTTCAAAAAGTTATCTCTATGGAAGGGACGCTCCGGCATATAAATCAAGTGTGGTCCATCATCGGGATACTTTTGTGCCAAAGCAGACGCAGCGGTTAGGAACCCGGCATGGCGTCCCATCACCACCCCGATATACACACCGGGAAGAGCGCGATTATCCAGATTTACCCCTGTAAAAGCCGATGCTACAAAGCGTGCCGCAGAGCCAAAACCGGGGGTATGATCACTTAACACCAGATCATTATCGATAGTTTTGGGGATGTGGATGGCGCGGAATTCGTAATCTGCCTGGTCGGCTTGTTCATTTACGATCCTCACTGTATCGGCAGAATCATTGCCCCCGATATAGAAGAAATAGCGCACATCATGAGCCTTCAAAACCTTGAAGATTTCCTTGCAATACTTTTCGTCGGGCTTATCGCGGGTGGATAAAAGCGCCGATGAAGGGGTGTCGGCAACTTGTTCCAGATTGTGGGTGGTTTCCTGAGTTAGATCCACAAAGTCTTCATTCACGATACCCTGAACGCCATATAATGCGCCATATACTCTGGTCACCTGGCTGAATTTTCGGGCTTCCAAAGCAGCACCAACCAATGATTGATTGATTACCGCGGTGGGTCCGCCACCTTGTGCTATTACTACTTTTCCTTCCAGTTTCATTTGAACCTCCATATTGTTGGAAGAGACTAATATTTCTTATAATCAATCTTTTTAGCGGGGGGAGAATCTGTCCAGAAGAAAACACGCAGCACCCGAAAAATGAACAAGAACCAAAATCAGAGCCAACACGGAAAAGTGAATGAAAGCTGCGATACTTGGGCAGTAGGCATCTTGCCAGCGATAACATGCGGGACGCCTGATGCTCCAGTACAGGCGTCCCACTCTAAGGTGAGTTCTCTCTTTTAACTTTTTGGCTCTTTTACTCTTGTTTATCAATCCTTTAGTTTACATATCCTATTTCATCAGCATGGCTTTGCGAACGGACACCTTGCCACCGGATTCCAAACGGAAGAAGTATATCCCAGAGCTTACGCCTTTGTTGTTCTTGTCTCTGCCATCCCAGATTATTTTATGATAGCCAGAGGCAAGCTCATTGTTTATTAGCTCCTTCACCTTCTGCCCTTTTATATTATACACACTCAGCTTGGTATTGCAAGTGGTGGGAATGCTGAAGGCGATGGTAGTACTGGGATTGAAAGGATTGGGATAGTTTGTGGTAATTAATGGAACAGAAGGGATAGGGATTTCTTCTGTTCCAGGTTGCTTATCCAATAATGCGTAAAGCTGCTCCCAATGCTCTTCATGTTTGGTGTTGAATACTTGCAGATTGGGGTACACATACTGCTGATACTTAGTAACAGCAGGTCGCTTGGAATCATCCATATCTACGAATTGCAGCACAATCTCTAGATCCATTACTGCCCGCAGCGAATCAACCGCACTGTCAGGATTATCTATTTTTGCCTGAATCAGATCAATGGCATCCTGAAAATCCTTGTTTACCACACACGTTTTAATTAGATAGCTGGAGAGTAACTTGCTGAAGGAACTATCAACTGCGGTGTATTGAACTATTTTATCCTCTATGTAGGGCTTAAGCAACGCATCTTGGCTGGCTTGACTAATCCCAATGCGGAATATCCCGTCTAAGCAGCCATTCAGATAGCTCTTTTCTTCCTCCAGCTCATCGCTAATTATTGCTTTGTAAAGTGCTATTGCCATATCATCCTGACCAAGAGATTCGGCGCGTAA
>JALNXT010000107.1 GCA_023230245.1 Candidatus Cloacimonadota bacterium | reverse complement strand
GAGAGAGGATTCCTCCGCGGGCTATGAATTCCCATTCGGATTCCGTGAGTAGCCTGTATCCGCTGGCGTTCCAATTGCAGCTTATGTTCAGGTGGTTTTCACTGGCACTATTCCAATCAGACGGCCAATTTGCGGGATCGGTTCCGAAGTTTGCATAACTGAAGCAAGGAACAATACTTTCCTGAATACTGCGTGTATTACAGTAAAGAATGGCATCGAACCAATCCACATAATACACCGGATAATCATCCCCAACTCCATATCCAATGGCAGGATTGGTGCCCATTACGACCTGATAGTCTGCCTGAGTGATTTCATATTTATCCACCAGAAGGCCAGAAACAGTCACGTCCGAAGTTCCATTATTGAAGGTTCCACCCCACACATACTCGAAGTTGGTAGAAAAAGTGCCGATAACATACTGGGCGCCGGCAGTCTGGCTGGGAGTTTTACCGTCTTTGAAGGCTTTTGCTTTGATCTGGCCGGGGCTAATCACACCGAGGGAAACAGTGTAAACGGTGGAGTTTTCGTTCGGTTCGCTGCCGTCTAACGTATAGCGTATCACTGCATTAGTAGTGGCGCAGGTGATGGTTACATTCTGAGCAGAAGTGTATGTTCCGGAAGGAGGATTGAAAGCAGGAGTGGCAACAGACTGATCCGGTGAGGTTGTGTTGAGACAACCGCAGAGCGTCATAGCAAGCAGGATTGCTAATATCACAACGTATAAAGCTTGGAGTCGCATAGATATCCACCTTTAGTATTCAATGGTTATAGATTAAAAAAAGAATTAGTGGGACTCGAACCAGCAGCCTAGTGATTGCGAACCACTCGCTCTCCCAGCTGAGCTATAGCCTCACTTTGGGTAGGGACAGCACAAGCCCGTCCCTGAACTGTGTTACTTCAAATCAGAAAGTAGGTCTTTTGTCAAGGACAGGTTTGTCCAAGTGAACCAAAATTGCAGATTTGGGTGAGACTTTATCTCTGGATATTTTGGCAAGACAACATCGCAGGTAACAAAAAACTTGACAAAAGCGTGGTAGTTTTTAACTTAGAGGCGTGAAATAATGAAGCAAACCGATGACGGTTAAAGGGGTGTGTCCATTGCTACTGCAAAAGTATTTCGAAACACGGTTTGAAATGATAGAAGAGGGTCTAAAAACGGCTCTCAGCTTCGATAAAGGCTATGCAAAAGAGCTTAAAGAAGCCATTTATAGTGCTGTTATCCCGGGTGGAAAACGCTGGCGTCCTTTGTTGCTAATCTCAATGTTTGAAATGCTTACCGGATTTAAGAAAAATCGCAAATTGAACGACGCCGTGTATGCCGCTGTAGCAGTAGAATTGCTTCACAATGCAGCCTTCATTCATGATGATCTCCCTTCGGTAATGAATCGCAATACCAGAAGAGGGCAACCAGCCTTGCATGTAGAGTACAACAACGCAATCGCCATTCTTGCCTCAGATGCCCTTTATACCCTTGCTTTTGAGATGCTTGGCGAGATTAAAGATGCAGAAAAGGCACTGGAAGCCACCAGAATATTATCCACTTATGCCAAAAGTTATGGAATGGTGGGCGGACAAGCTGTAGATTTATCTAACCGCCGTAAGGTGATGAAAATTAACACGCTTCGTTTTATTGATATGAAGAAGGTAGGCTCCCTGCTTCAGGCATCCGCAGACATTGCCTGCTGTTTGGCTGATGCAGACGAAAATACCCGCCTCATCATGAATGCTTACGCGATGAATCTTGGCATGTCCTACCAAATGATTGAAGATATTGAAGCCGATTATGCCAGAGGCAGCGACGGTTTGGATGATGATTATGTCCCTGTTTCCAAAGCTAGTTACACCGGTTTATTGGGCTTCGACAAAGCACGGAAAATGGCAGAAAATCTGCTGGAAGATTCCCGGAAAATGGTTAAGCCCTACGCCAATAACGCCGTACTGTTAGAATTCGTGGGCATGATTAAAGAGCGGCTACCTTAATACATTATGATAGATATACATTCGCATATCCTGCCCAGTATTGATGATGGATCTCAGGATATAGAAGATTCCTTAGCCCAGCTTGCTACAATGAAGGCTGGAGGCATTAAGCGTGTTTACCTTACATCACATTATTTCAGAGGACATTACCAATATGAACGCAGCGAATATGACCTGAAATTTGAAGCACTAAAAGCCAAAGCTAAAGCTGCAAATATCTGCATGGAACTATATCCCGGCTTTGAGATATTTCTCCAACCGGATATTCTCATCGATATCCAAAAACATTCCCTTACCATGGGTGATAGCCCATACATCCTTATAGAAAGCGAACTTAACGGACTCCCCAACGATTTTTACAGTAATATCTATCCCCTGCTGCGCGCCGGTTATAAACCTATTCTTGCGCATGCTGAGCGTTATGTAAGTATTATGAAAAAACCATCGATAGCAGAAAGCCTAACGCATCGCAATATTTATATTCAGACTAACGCAGGCAGCTTATTGGGACATTATGGCGAGAAGGTTATGAAAACCGCATGGACATTGGTGAACAATGGCTGGACTCATTTCATCGCTTCCGACGACCATGTGCGTGGCAATTACGGAGCTTTTTTTGAAGCGCGGGGGCTGATCAATGAACGTGTAGATCACTATACCGCCGATCTGCTTTGCAGGATAAATCCCGCCTCCATTGCCAGCGGAGAGGCAATTGCATACCAATATGTAGATGTCCACCATCCTCGCCCCAGACGCCGTAATTGGTTCAAGAGGTTGTTTGCATAAGCTACTGATTACTGGGATAACGGGATTCGTTGGTTCAAATGTGTTGCGCAGGATACTGGAGCTACATCCTGATCTAAAGATTACTGCATTGGTAAGACCTCATACCTTAGCGAAGAGGACAAAAGAGTTTTCTCCCTTCATTCGCATTATCGAGCTCGATTTGGGCGACATTCCCAATTTAAAAGAGTTCCTCTTTACCAACGATTTTGATACTATTCTGCATATTGGCGCCATTAGGGGCGGCAGGAAATTCTCTAAGCAAGATTACTTAAAAAGCAACGTGTTTTCCACTGAGCAAATGGTGGAATACTGCCTTGCGAAGGACGCCCGTTTAATCTTTTGCTCTTCGGTTGGCGTGTTTGGTGCCATCCCTGGAGAATTGCCCGCAAATAACCAAACGGAAAAGAATGCCGATAACTACTACCACTACACCAAAATAGAAGCAGAGAAAACCATTAACCGGAACATCTTACACGGACTTCAAGCTGCCATTATCAGACCCAGCATCACCTATGGCAAGGGCGATAAAGGCTTTCCTTTTCAATTGGTTAAGATGGTAGATCGGAGATACTTCCCGCTGATCCGAAAACGAACCTGGATACACCTGTGTCATATTGATGCCTTGGTGCGTGCTTTTATCTGGGCCTTAGATAATCCCTGGAAAACGGGGTTAACCCTCAATGTTGCCGATCGTGACCCCGTGCAACTGCATGCTCTGGTAGATTTTATCTCACGACAAGTGCATGGCTCCAATTATCCTGTGCATCTGCGTTTCGATCGTCTTTTCTTCTTTATCGGCGAAAGGATTGCCAGGTTATTAAAAAACGAGCTATGGATCGCCCGTTTCGAGCTAATCTCCAAGAGTTGGTTCTATGATGTGCACCTCTATTATGATATTATGGAAGCAGAAAATGTGAATTCGCATTTCACCATTCCAGAGTTTAAAATTACTATCGAGGACTATCTGAGGAAATAATGGCAATACCGATAATTCACGATTGGGAAAAGTACTTTGAACATCCGCATGAAGGCTTAGGCTCTTCCTACGAGCGCATTATCCTCAATGATATGCTTTTCAAATATATACAAGCCTTTAATATTAGCTCAATCTTGGAAACACCCTCCTTTGGCTTCACCGGTCTCAGTGGCATCAATACCTTAGCCCTGGCTTTGCAAGGAGCAAGCGTTAGCTTGGAAGATCACGATGAACGCCGTATTGAACTTATCTCCAAGCTGTGGCAAAGCTTGAATATACCCCTTAAAACTAAGTATAATCAGGATTATCTGCACCTCGATTACCCCGATAACAGCTTTGATATGGGATTCAATTTCTCCGCCATGTGGTTTACCAAAGATATAGATGCTTTCCTAAAAGAGTTTGGCAGAGTGTGCAGTAAACTAATCATCATCTGCATCCCAAACCGTAAAGGTATCGGCTTTCGCATGCAGATAAAGGATTATAAGCCAGAGCTGTATCCCGATCTCCATCCCCAGCATATAGACCCCTCCAGTATTAGCCAGGTAATGGCTAAGAACGGCTGGAAACTGGTTGAGAGCGAGTTTATCGATTGCCCTCTCTGGCCTGATATAGGGATGAATAAAGAGCTTTTCTTCCAGCGCATAATTGGCAAGAAAGATAACCCAACCGAGATACAAGAAGATCGTATAGTAAGCATTTTACCCTACTATCAAGGCAAAGATCCCAGCTTTGCCAGCAGAATGCTACGCTATGCTCTGCTGGAACGCTATGCCCCCGATTGCTTTAAACAATACTGGGCTCACCACCAATACCTTGCCTTTTGTAAGTGACCAAGCGTGAGCCGCAAGCAGATTATTTCTCTGGTTTCGGGCTTGGCAATCGGGATTGTTCTGCTATTAGCCTGGCTACATTTCAACCCTATGCAAGGCTTTTGGTTCCACTTTGCATCCCTAAAATACCAGTGGGTGATCCTCGCTTCATTAGCATACCTAAGTGCATATTTCATCAGGGCTTGGCGCTGGAACATGCTGCTCCCCTTCAATAGCCCGGAAACAGGCAAAAAACCCGGTTTGTTTAGAACCTATCTCTATGCTATGGGCGGTAATTTCATCAATTACCTCATCCCTCTGCGCGCGGGCGATGTGGTGCGTGCCTGGTTTATCAAACGTAACCACAATATCCCCTTGCTGAAAGCCCTGCCTTCGGTAATCATAGACAAAGCTTTTGATACCATCGCTATTCTATTCATCATTATCTTACTGCCTTTCCTGGCTATCCAGGTAAGCAAGGCAATGGTGATCTTGCTAAGTCTGCTGGCGCTGGTGTTTATCGTAACCCTCCTGCTTTTGTTATCTGCTGCCTGGCAAAAGGATTTTGTGATCAGGGTATTGAACAAGCTCTTTTGGTTTTTACCTTCCCGGCTGAAAACAAGGGTGCATGCAGCTATCGTACTATTTGTAAACGAACTGAATGTCTTCGAACACCATCCACTACATTTGCTTTTCGCCACCTTGCTTACCGCCGTAGGTTTAGCTCTGGATGGTGCATATTTCTATCTCTTATTCGTAGCTTTCGGCATCCCCTTTTCCTTTCCCCTTGCCCTCTTTGGTTACACCCTGATAAACTTATCCTATGCCTTACCCCAACCCCCAGCCCAATTAGGGAGTAACGAATGGATGATGATTATCGTATTCAGCATCGGATTTGGATTGACAAAGTCCGCTGCCTCAGCAATTATGGCTTTTGCACACATACTTACCTTTTCTCTGATGAGCTTTTGGGGCATTATCGCCTTTGCTATCTCGGGAAAGGAAGTAGTTCTTAAGATTTTCAAAGGAGAAAAGATAGATGACTAACGAGAACCTGATAGCAGACATAGCTGAACTTCGCCATATTAAGCAAACTCTTTTAACAGAGATTCACCGCAGTATTA
>JALNXT010000106.1 GCA_023230245.1 Candidatus Cloacimonadota bacterium | reverse complement strand
TCGCCGGAGGGGGAGGAGTAAACTGAAACTGCCTATCCGTAGGCAAAACAGCTACATCGTTATTGGCAATTGTAAAGGAATAGCCGTCATTGGGCGTTACGCTGATAAAGCGTCCGTTTTCACAGATACCGATGGAAGCAGAAGGATAGTTTACCTCTCCCGAATACCCATAATTGAATTTGATAACGCCGTTGGCTAACAAGGTAAGCTGAAAGTTTTGGGAATAAGTGCTGCTTCCTCCAAAGTTCCACCTCACATTTCGCCATTCTACTTTAAACTGGTCGGCGACATTATTTTGATAAATAACGTAGGTAGAGCTATTGTTTGGAAATGCTTCGCTTAGCAGATCATCCCACAAAGGAGCGATTAAAGGAGTGCTGTATGTGCTTTCCAGTAGGTTGTTTGGGTAACTTATCGCTAAATTTGTGCCCAGGCTGATGAAGCCATCTGTCGAGATCTTAATAGACGTGTAATAAGCACCGCAAAAGAGGAAGGGAAAACCCAGAGGAATTGCCGATGACAGCTCATCATCTCCGTCAGTAATCCAGGTTACAGTGGGATTGCCTTCTGGGCCGGTATAGATGCTGCTAAAAGCTTGGGCAGAACTGCCAAACGAGTAATCCTCGATTGTAAACGAAAACAGGCTCATGCTTAACACCGTGAGCAAAACAATAAAATATAGTTTCTTCATGCTACCACCATGCTTGTGTTGAACAACTAAAAGGATACTCCCCTTTAGGTTATAAGGGTTAGCTATTACAGCTTTATAGGAACCAACGGACATCGAGGATTCCCATTATCCATTTATAATCCCATACAGGGTATCGCTTCTTTGTAAACAAGCAATTTATAATCCAAAGATACATACATTATCAACAATCGGCACGCATCACACCCGCCTCCCATTACCTTATATCTCCGCCGCCATGCTTTCGTATCCCGCCACTTCCTGTAGTAAACCCGCTTCTACGGCTCGTTTAACACTAATGCAGGGAAAATCATGCTGATATATTTGCTCTCTGGTAATGGTGGTCAAATCTACTTCTGGTATTGCTTTTGCCATCTTGTGCATCAAGTGGATATACAGATTCACCCAGGAGCGCATAGGCTTAGCGGTGCTCTTTAAGCCATTGTAATGCATCAGATAAAGCCTAAAGTTGTCCTTGTAAGCGTCCGATGGCTCAATCGCAAAAAGCTGCCCAGAAGTCTTTTTCACTCTTTCATTTTCTTGTGTTAGTTTGGGATAGCGATACCTGCGTGCAAACATACTGCCCGCAGTTTTATCGAAGTAATACACCAGATCATCCAGTTTGCCACTGTAACCTGCCAGTCCATAATGAAACTTCACTTTCATTTTTGTCTCCTTTATTAGGTGCTTCTATAATGTAAGGGGGACAAAACCCCAGATTTGGGACAGAATTGCCAAAAATCTTCAGGGACGCGAAAAATATTATAGAGACTTACCTTTGTGAAAGCGTAGTATTGGGTTGCCGGACTCCGATTCGGCAAGGGGTGAATCGGAGTTTACTACCTCATTCTTCACATCTTCGTTGCCACGCTTATGCAGCCAATAACTATCCGTTAACTATCCCTTATCGCGATATGGGATGGTTATGGGTTGGTCTTCGCCTATACACGGGTGGGGAGGAAGGACGGTGTGCCAAAGTAAGGTTATATCAAGTACCAAATAATCAGGAGTGTTTTTCTCTTTTACTCTTTTACTCTTTGTTAATTAGTTGTTATTTAAGCAGTAACGCTGTAGTCCTTGCTACCCGTAGTTATCGGAATCGCTAATCTTCCTTTAGCAGCAATGACTCCAGGCTTAAATCTAAGGGAGATAATTATGGCATGGACGGAAGGTTAGCATGGAGGTTTAGATTGCTGTAGATTGGGGTATTGTTAAGATAGTATTAAATTAATCTGATGATGAAACTCTTCCTGTTCATCAAACTGATAGCTCAGCACCAAAGCCTTTAAGCGGGGAGCAAGCTCCGGGTGTCTGGCAAGCTTCATGATGTCTTTCTGGGTGCAGAGAATGATATCTGGATGCTCGTGTAACAGTTTTGGGGTGATATTATCATCGTCAAAGCTGTAGTGGTCAGGATATATGTTGTGCTTAATGTATTTTAATCCCAGTTCTTTAACCGTTTTCTCGAAGGATTTGGGGTGGGCGATGCCAGAAACCAGCACCAGTCTTTTGCCTTTCAGGCTGTCTATTGCAAAGGGATTCCCACGTGCGTCTATACACTCAGTTGCGGTGGCATAGCTATGATAGACATGCGGAGTCTTCGCTTGTATAAGTGCTTCCCACGCTTTGGGGGTATGTGTTTGCTGCATGCGGTAAACCACGGCGATACATTTATCGGTGAGAGCATTCAGGCTTTCACGCAGGTAGCCAGCCGGTAACACAAAGCCGTTACCGATGCCAGATTCCGTGGCGAAGGACACTATATCCAAATCTCTGAATACCTTTAAATGCTGGAAGGTATCGTCCATAATTATCACTTGTGTGGCGGGATAGCTTTTCAGCAAGAGGTGGATGGCAGCTTTGCGCTTTCTGCCTACTACTACAGGTATGCCAGGTAGGGAAGAAGCGATTAACCAAGCTTCATCACCGGCAACATCAGCGGGATATAACAGAGATTTGCTGTCTGAAATCAAGTGGGGGTGGTTCTCGAACTTGCCCTTATAACCACGGTGTGAAACTGCCACGCGTATCCCTTGCTCTGATAATAGCCGTGCAATGGCGATGGTTAAAGGCGTTTTGCCACTGCCACCGCTTACGATATTACCGATGCTGATCACTTTGCAAGGCGCATGGTAGGGGCGTGGGAATAAATACCGACGTCTGAGGGACTGATAAGCTCCGTAGAGCTTTCCCAAGGGGTATAGAAGGTAGCTGAGCGGACTGCGCTTCAGCAGATGAGCTTGGATTAGGCTATGCAGATTTAATCGCATAAGTGCGGGATTAAATGCTTAGGCTCATGGGGCAAGCCGGGCGTCGATTAATTCCACCAGCTTTTCGGTATCGAAAGGTTTGAATAACACGTCTTTTAATCCGTCCACTTTGGCGCGCACCAACACATGATTGGCGTCATAACCAAAGCCGGTCATCATGATCACGGGGATTTTATCGTCATAGTCTTTCACTCGCCAGAACAGCTCATAGCCGTCCATATCGGGCATCGCGATGTCGGTAACTACAAGATTTACTCTACCTTTAATGATCTCTTGCATGGCTTGCATCCCATCCGAAAAGGTGATGATCTCCCACTGCGGACGCAAGGCAGAAATCTCAAGTTTTAGGTTTAAAACCAGTTCGTCTTCGTCATCTACAATACATATTACTATAGGCATGTTTATATCTCTTTCCCTGTGATTATTTTGTGGATAGCCAGATATTTATCGCGGGTTTTGCTTATTATTTCATCAGGCAGATGTGGGGCTGGAGGCTGTTTATCCCAACCGATAGTGGTCAAATAATCCCGAATATATTGTTTATCGTAGCTCTTGGGACTGCTGCCCATCTCGTATTCATCCAATGCCCAAAAGCGGGAGGAATCTGGGGTAAGCACTTCATCTATCAGCAGTAATTGATTGCCGATGGAGCCAAATTCAAACTTGGTATCTGCCACGATGATGTCTTGCTTGATCAGCGTTTCGTGGGCGTGGGAATATAGCTCGATAGCCTTGTCTTTGATATAGGTTGCCAGCCTTTCGTCCATGCGGGAAAGAAACTCACGGTAGCTGATGTTTTCGTCGTGACCGTTCTCCACCTTGGTGCTGGGGGTAAATAGCGGATGGCTAAACCTTTGGCTTTCCAGCATATCTTCGGCGATAAGCATGCTGCCGATGGTATTGGTTTTGGAATATTCGCTCCAGGCAGAACCGCTGATATAACCACGCACAATGCACTCAAAGGGGATTACGCGGGTCTTTTTCACCAGCATACTACGCCCCTCAAGATAGGCTGCATAGGGCTGTAATTCAACTGGGTATTCGCTTACCTTGGCGGTGATAAAATGGTTGGGGATGATGTGTTGGGTGGTGTTAAAGAAATGAATTGAGATGGAATTAAGGATCTTGCCCTTATCAGGTATAGGCTCTGGAAACACCACATCAAAGGCGGAAATACGATCGCTGGTAACGATTAACATGGTGTCACCCAAATCGTATATATCTCTAACTTTACCTTGACGGTGCTGTTTAACTATGGTAAGTTTGCAAATCTCTTCGTGCATCTATTTCTCCCTTTTTCTCAGGTAATCGTATATAATCCGGCTTTCGTCCACGGTGTCCAGGTTTAAGGCGAGGGTTTCGTTAGCCCTAAATTCAGTCTTATCCATGGGGAAGTGGTATGTTTTGTGGTTATATTGGCAGCTTATTACCTTGCCACCCATAATGTTTACATGGTCGTCTTCATATTCCAGTTGCTTGGCTGCATAAAGAAAGATAAGCCAATCGCGGTATCTGCTTAAAACATCAATCTCATCATCCAGTAAGGCAGCTTTGCTAAACTCAAGGTCGTCAAAATACTCGTTTCTGGTCTTGGTAATCATTTCCAAGATGCCATTATCAGGATGCAGATAAGCTTCCTTTAGCAATGCGTCCAGTTTATCCAGGCTATGCTCCAGCTCGCTTTCTTGGGAGGGGGCAAGGCTTAAACACCAGCCACGGCAGATGTCTTTATCAAACTTGGCACAAGGGAAATCAGTGGTCTCACAATAGGGCAGCTTCAAGATGCGGGATAGAGTATCTATCACATCCACCAGCATGAAGCGGCTGCGAAACGGCCCCAGATAAAGCCAATCGTCATTAGTATGCTCCATCGTGCTTACAAACGGAAAGCGGTGCGCATCGATAGCCAGATAGGCATAATTCGCCCAGGGAAGGATGCGGTGCTGAAACAAAGGCAGTTCTTCGGTGATAGTAGCCTTATACTGAATAAGTGCTGCCAAACCATGCGCATGGACTTCATACGCAAGCTTACTGCTTTGTTGCCACAGCTCGGCATACAAGCCACCTTCCTCTGCCTTTCCCTGAAGAGTTTTTAGCTTTAGCGGAAGATTGGCAGTGTAACCTGAATATAGCAATGCATCGCTGCTGTGAAGGGCAAAATAAGCCCAGCCTTTAGGCAAGCTATCTAATTGATTCTTTATCTGTTTATCCAAAACAAGCATAGTCATAATACCATGCTTTAAGATACAACAAAAATGTCAAACTAAATCAGGTAGGGAAGGCAAATCAAAGGGGGAAAGGACTTTTGAATTATCTAATCGGTGACTGTATCTGCGTAATAAAACGCTACCAACTACAGCATTGCCGATTTATGAGTTAAAAGAAACCCCCATCCCGAATTACCTTTAACTCACAATTACGCTGTGTGATGGTTGTTCTAGTTTATTGCGTAACACGTAGCAGCGTAATTGTAAGTCAAATTCCGCTTATCGGGCTGCCAATCCCCGAATTGGCAGAGACCGCGATGCTGTCTGAAAAGCATTCTGTGGATACTTTGGCAAATCGGAGTTTGCCACCCCAACCAAGGTACTCCCCTCCTCCTATCAGAAAACGGGAGTGAGAAAATTCACGCATCCCCCCGAAATTTTTCAAGCTAACCTTTTAGATGCTTAAGAGGAGCGGGTTGGCATCCGATGTTAGCTTGAAAATGTAGTCACCCAAATTGGCAACATATTGATATTCATACAATTCGC
>JALNXT010000105.1 GCA_023230245.1 Candidatus Cloacimonadota bacterium | reverse complement strand
CTGACGGCTGCTGGCTATGGCATCAGCAAAGATGCTTTTACCATCCAGCTCTATACTTCCGGAACTGGGTTGCAAATAGCCCACCAGCATCCGCAAGGTGGTTGTTTTTCCCGCGCCGTTTGGCCCCAGGAAACCCAGTATTTCTTTGTCCTGAATGTTGAAGCTGATATCATCCACAGCCTTAATAGCTCCGAAGCTGCGGCTTAAGTTTTTGATACTAATCATTTCCCTTGCCTTACATCATCATGTTAAAATCGTTTTTCTTGGTTCCCGGTTCATTCAGCAGAATCTTGTCGTTTTCTTTCAACCCTTCAATCACTTCCACCTGTTGCAGGTCGTTAGCTCCCAATTTCACATGGGTGGCAATACCGGTGGGTGCTGCTTTAACGGGAGCTTTGCCCTTGGTTTTAGTTTGGGTGGAATCGGCTTTGGTTTCTTTAACCAGATACACGATATCCTGGTTTTGATCGTTGCTAAACACCGCCCGAATCGGGATTACCAACACGTTCTTGCGTGATTCACCGATAATGGTAACGTTCGCTGTCATACCCGGCTTAGCGGTTTGTCCGCTGGAGTTTATACTTATTTCCACGGGGAACACCTTGGCATTATTTACCGTGATTGCCTGGGGAGCAATCTTAATTATCTTACCCTTAAACTCTTGATAGGGAAGGGCATCCAGCGTTATTTCGGCGTCCTGTCCCTTGGTAAATTTGGAGATATCCACTTCATTGATGTTACTCTTAACGATCATGTTATTCAGATCGGCAATCTTCATGATCACCGTGCCTTCGCCAAAGCTATTAATGCTGGATTGCACCATTTCACCTGCGTTAATGGCGCGCTCGATCACTACTCCGCTGGAAGTGGCATACACGTGGGTAACCTTGCCGGGAACATCCAGATCGCGGATCATTTCATACTGACTGCTGGCTTGGGCATACTCTATCTGAGCAGCTTGCAGTGCGTCTGCGGATTTCTTATGCTCTTCAATGGAGATATACTTGTTTTCCAGTAGAATCGTATTGTCTGCCAGGTCTTTTTTGGCATTGGCAAGCTGAATCTCTGCCCTTTGTAGCTGCGCTTTGGTGTTGAAAAGGGTATTTGCCTGGTTGTAATCCGGCTCTATATCGGCAATAATCTGTCCGGATTTCACCAAGTCATTCTCTCCGGCATAGAATTTCACTATCTTTCCGCTGACTTTGGATTTTAGTGCCACCACCGTTTGAGGCTGCACCTCACCCGTAATCTCGGTTCGGGAGAGAATTTCCCCTCTGGTTACGGTTGTGCTTTCGGTACCTGTATCTGTTGCTGGGGCTACTTTCTTGCCTTTGCTACAGCTTTTTAGCACCACGGCAAGCACCACCACCAACAGCAGAATACCAATAATGATTTTCCATTTCTTGCGCATAACACCTCGATGTTCATTGCTTTTGAATAGTTCAATCCATCCCAATAAAGGCGGAGTTTATGTCAATAAAAAAGGCTGGGAACACAACAATATGCCCGTACCGGCGGACGCCGTTCCGCCCACCTGGTCGTTTATATCAATAAATAGGAATCGCAACACAAGCCTTCATAATGTAAGGGGGACAAATCCGGGATTTTGGGACAGATTTGCCATTTATTTTTATATATCTATCAATTTTATTAGTTACATTGCAGCTAAACTCCCGTAATAACAGCCGCCCTCGGCTGTTTTCATACAAGGCGTATGACGTTACAAATTGAGTGTGGAGTCGTGGCGGCATAAATAAATTACAAATCTACCCCTCATTTTGCTGCCGCAAGGACTACACCGTGATTAGTGTCACAAGCATCCGCTGTAGTCATTATCGCCGCTAAAGATATAGTTAGTTTCCCAATACTATTGGCGATAACGACTCCAGACTTGCCGTAACGTAGGAGATGTTTATGTGTAGAGCAGGATTCCAATCCTGCTGAAGAAAGAGTTTAGCAGCATCGGAATGCTGCTCTACAATGCGTACGCAGAGCCATTTCAAGCTTGATAATATTGTGGATACTATGCCGATATTCTATAGATTTATCCTGCTGCGAAGGTAGAGCAAAAAGAGGGGATCACCGAACTCATAGCCATTATCAGAGGGGCTTATCAATTGCTCGGCAACCAGCTTTTGCACTGCTCTTTGAGTGGTAGATATAGCACCCAGGTGATGCGTTCTATGGTATTCCTGGCTAAATACTTTCACATTATCCTTGCTTAAAGCAACTAACACCTTTTTCTGATGGATGCTTAGGCTATCCATAATCTGCTGGAAGTAATCACTAAGATTGATAAGCATTCCACCCACAGCCTTATCCAACATATTAATATCCGGTTTATGTTTGGATTGCAATGCCAACTGCCACAATTCTGCCGCCAAATATTGCACATAATTAGGGATGTTTCCGGCTCTGGTAACCATCTCTCGGGCTAGCTCCTGGCTTATTTGTACATCTGTTTGCGCAAAGCGGTTGATGATAAACTCTTCCATCATCTCATGCGGTATCTTACCCAATTTCATTATCTTACCAAACTGGTACATTGCTCTGCCAGGTCTGCTGAAGATTTCCAGCAGTAGATGATAACTGCTGCCTGAAAAAATGTAATTGCTACGTTGATGATGCTGGATCACCGCACGCATGATGTTCTCGAAACCATCACCGTTTAGCTTGGTGATTTCCTGAAATTCATCGAAGATAACCAACCACTGTTTTCCGGGAGTTATATTCTCTGTAAGATTCAATACGCTTTCCATGGTTTGCTGTGTGATCTCGACTGTTTCAAAACTTACGGAAAACGAAGGAACGCCCATGGCATCAAGCGACACTACCGGGCGAATACCCTTTACTAATGAAGCAAACTTCTTCAGCATAGGTTTCCAGCTTTTTCCACTTTGCTTGAAAATCTCTCGAGCGTAAAGCTCTATAAAGCCCGCACGTGATGTGATGCGAAAGAAATCCAAGTATAACACATTGTAACCCTTGTCCTTCATGGAATTGGCTAATTTCAACAGCAGCGAAGTTTTCCCAAATCTCCGTGGGGAGTAAAGCACTACGTTATGTTTAGCGGCTACATCTTGTACAAGGCTCTTTAGTTCCTCTTCACGGTCTGTAAAGTAGGGATCGGATACCACCTTCCCATATTGAAACGGGTTTTCCATAATAGCTCCCAAGGCTTTTTCTCTTTTAGTGATATACTAATCTACATCCTCATGCTTGCAAGTTAAATTACGCAAACATGCGTAACGCACTTTTGCGTAATCCAGCTTTATGCTTCCTGTGCGAATAAAATAATTAGCATTTATAAAAGCGTTACGCTGATTTTTAATAGTTTAGTCCAGCCCAATAAAGGGGGAGTTTATGTAAAAAAACTGGTAACACAAGCCTTTGCCGGTAACAAAAGACGACCCTGGCTGTTTTCATGCGAGGTGTATGAAGTTACTGCGTAAATCCAGTTGATCTCCGTTCTATGCTATTTTACCCCTAAACTCCTTGTAAAAAAGCAATAATTGGGATTAAATCTTGCATCCTATTTAGCTAACAGAGGAGAAATAGATGAAACGATTTCTGTTTTTAGTTTTGTGTTTACTGCCTTTAGTGAGCTTTGCTGCATATTTGAGGAATATTCCATCTGCAGTTTCGCAGCCGGATGGAGAAGTTTTACAGCTTTTTGCCAGTGGAGACGAATACGCCAACCGTTTGCACGACGCCAAGGGATTCACCATTATCCAAAGCCCCACAGATGGTTTTTACTATTATGCTGTGGAGCGCGCTGGTGAGCCGGAAGCTTCGCAGTGGAGGGTTAATACGGTTGATCCTGCACAAATGGGTATTCCCGCTAACTTAACAATCTCCAAGGATGCAAGAGATCGCAAAATCCAATTCATGAAGGCTCCTGAAAAGCGCAACGAACGTGGCCCCAACACAGGCACAGTAAACAACCTGAACGTTTTCATTCGCTTTAGCGATCAGAGTGAATTTGCCCTTCCCCGCGAGTATTATGACGCCAAATTTAATGAAGTGGGCGATAGCGCAATTTCTCTGCGTAATTATTACCATAAGGTTAGCTATAATCAGTTGAATTACGTCACGCATCATTATCCGCAGTGCCCATCAGGGCAAAATCTTTCTTATCAGGATAGCCATCCCCGCAGCTACTATTTACCCTATAATGCCATAACTAATCCTGGAGGATACTATGATAGTGTTGCACGAGCTAATAGAGAGCAGACCATGCTGGCAAATGCCATCGCTGCCATAGCTCCGCAAATTCCCGCTTCTTTGAACATCGATGCCGATAATGATGGTGCCGTGGATAATGTATGTTTCATCATCCGTGGTCCGCATGCCGCCTGGGCAGATTTACTCTGGGCACACCGTTGGGTGATGTATGTAGTAGATGCCTATATTAATGGCAAACAGGTGTGGGACTTCACTTTCCAGCCGGAAGATCAAAACACGGTGGATACCTTATGCCACGAAATGTTCCATAGCATTGGTGCTCCGGATTTGTATCACTATACCTTTAATGGAGTTACCCCCGCAGGCTGCTGGGATATTATGGATAGCGGTAACGGGCATATGGGCATGTATATGAAGGGTAGATATGGCCGATGGATTAACGATATTCCCAGCGTAAGTGTAGGCAATACCTACACACTATATCCTGTAACATCCCCCTATGAAAATGTTTATAGATATCCCATTCCTGGCAACAGCAATCAATATCTGGTTTTTGAATACCGCAAATATGGCAGCGATATCTTCGAGGCAGAATTGCCGGGATCAGGTTTACTTATTTACCGCATCGACGCATATCTTGACGGGAACGGTGAAGGCCCGCCCGATGAAGTTTACATTTTCCGCCCCAATGGCAGCACCACTGTGAACGGACTGATTGCCGATGCAGCATTTAGTGCAGACGTGGGGCAAACGGAATTCAATGCCTTCACCAATCCGGCTGCTTGTTTGAGCGATGGCAGCCCTATCCAGATTAACATCAACAATATCTCGGCTGCGGGTGAGACGATCAGTTTTCACGTCTCGGCTGCGGGTGACAATTTAGCTCCGGTAATTAGCTCCATCAGCCCCGTAAGTGGTTCTATCTTGGCGAATAGCGATTTTACGATGACTGCCACTGTGAGCGCTCCCAATAGCTTTGTGGACAGAGTGGAATTTAGGGTAGGGAGCTTGCCTGCAATAGATTACGATGCACCCTATACAATGGTAATAAGCGGTGGTAGTTTGAGCCTGGGACTGCACACTATTGAAGTTACTGTCCACGCTGTAAACGGTATGCAGACGAGCAAAAACACAACTGTCAATATCATCGATCCTGCACAGCTAAACTGGTTTTCCTGGCTGAGTGCTGCCCCCCTGTACGAAGAATATGGACGGGGTGCTATTCCCATCAAAGCAGCGGTAGATTTTGATCTGGGGACGCAGGAATATCGCGTGAAAGGTCTTAAATTTTCCATGCTTCCCGATCCTTGGGGAGAATCTGAATTGGCAGGCTTGGTTACCGCCAAAATCAACCGCTTTGCAGGCGGAGCGATCACCGAAGAAACGCTATTGGATCTTGGCTATATCTATAACTTCGATTACGATCCTGATTATATTACCACCTTTAGCGATACCACCCTCATCTCTGGACAAATTGCCGTTATTCTGGATCTTTACGATTATCAGAACATCCTCTTTGACAATAATGCCCCTTGCGGACACAGT
>JALNXT010000104.1 GCA_023230245.1 Candidatus Cloacimonadota bacterium | reverse complement strand
AGCTCTGGACTATGTTGAAATAGTAAACAAAGCTGCCAAACTACATTTTATCCTTTCCCGCTAATAAACAAAAAAAGGGGGCGGGGAGCCCCCCATGTGTGTGTTGAGGTATGTGTTGTTATGATTTTATTATTATTATTCGCAATGCCTTACACCGACATTATTATATACATGCAAAGTTCATGCCAAAGCGTCACTTATTTAGCAAAATCGTGGTAATATCACGCAACGTGCTATTTCCATATCGGTAAGTATGCTTTCCGATAATGAAGGCTCTAGTTCATTTACAGTGGGGAAGCCACTTATCTGGCAAAGCAGCAACCGATTGGTGCTGATAACTGAGCAATTGTTTTAATCCTTGCTTAATATTGCTTATCTCCGATAACTCTTAAGCAAATCATAACTCAGGCTTGATGATTATTCTTGACGAGATAAGCGAGGTGTAAATTGTGTTATGTTAACATATAAAGCCTAAAGGACATGGAAATAATGGAAACAAAAGAGACCGTTACAGAGACTAATAACGAAAATAAGGCAGTTTCTAACTTTATACGATTTATCATAGATCGAGATTTGGAGAGCGGTAAACACACAGGGGTGGTTACCAGATTCCCACCCGAACCAAATGGATATTTACACATCGGTCACGCCAAATCCATCTGTCTGAATTTCGGTTTAGCCAGAGACTACAAAGGGCGATGCCATCTACGTTTCGACGATACTAACCCCGTGAAAGAAGATGTGGAATATGTAGATTCGATAATGGATGATGTCCGCTGGCTCGGTTTCGATTGGCAAGATCATCTTTACTACGCCTCAGATTACTTCGAAAAGCTATATGGCTTCGCAGAATACCTCATCGAGCAAGGCAAAGCTTTTGTCTGCGATTTGAGCTTCGACGAATTGCGTGCATATCGCGGCACACTAACAGTACCTGGTAAGAACAGCCCCTATCGCGACCGTAGTATAGAAGAAAACCTAAGGCTGTTTCGTGCCATGCGTGATGGCGAGTATCCCGATGGCAGCCACAGTTTACGCGCCAAAATTGATATGAACTCACCCAACCTAAATATGCGTGACCCAGTTATTTACAGGATAAAGAAAACCCAGCATCACCGCACTGGTAGCATCTGGCAGATATACCCCATGTACGATTATACGCATTGCATTTCTGATGCGCTGGAAGGGATCACCCACTCTATCTGCACGCTGGAGTTTGAAGATCACCGCCCCTTATATGATTGGTTTTTAGACCAGTTACCCATTCCTTGTCACCCTCAGCAAATTGAGTTTGCCCGCTTGAATTTATCCTATACGGTAATGAGTAAACGTCTCTTATTAGAGCTGGTTACCACGGGCTTGGTGAAGGGTTGGGACGATCCTCGCATGCCAACTATCGCCGGAATGAGAAGACGCGGATTCACCGCCTCTGCCATTCGCGAATTTGCCGATAGGATAGGGGTGGCTAAAGCCAGCTCGATGGTGGACGATGAGCTGCTGATGTTCTGCGTGAGAGAAGATTTGAATAAATCCGCGCTACGTACGATGGTGGTGATGAACCCGATTAAGCTTACCATTACAAACTATGCTGAAGATAAGACTGAAGAATTGGAAGCCGATAACAACCCCGAAGATGAAAGCGCAGGTAAGCGGATGGTGAAGTTCTCACGTAACCTATTGATAGAACGGGAAGACTTTAGCGAAAATCCCCCTAAAGGCTGGTTCCGCTTAGGGTTAAATAACGAGGTGCGGCTGAAACACGCCTACTACATTAAATGTTACGAAGCCGTTAAAGACGAGCAAGGCGAGATCATTGAACTACTTTGTACCTATGATCCCGAATCACGCGGTGGCGGAACTGAAGATGGACGCAAAGTGAAAGGGACTCTGCATTGGGTATCCGCGCCACATGCAGTACCTGTGGAGCTACGTTTGTACGATAGACTGTTTACCATGCTTGATATGAGCGCTATTGAAGAAGGCAAATCGTACAAAGATTACCTAAATCCCGATTCGCTGATTATCAATAAACACGCTATGGCAGAAGCTACATTGCGGGATGTAAAAGTGGGCGAAAGATTCCAGTTCCTAAGACAGGGCTATTTTAGCGTGGATGCAGATAGTGAAGCAGGAAAGCCTGTATTTAACCGCATAATCACCCTAAAAGACAGATGGCTTGCGAAAGCCGGAAAACAATAAATAAACTAAAAAGGAGACTAAAATGACGTATAAGGTTGTTTTAATCAAAATTGACCATCGCAGCACAGAGGCTGCCGTAGTTCAGGATATTTTAACTCAATACGGATGCAACATCAAAGTCCGCTTGGGTTTGCATGAAGTTTCCAAAGAGTTTTGCGCCAATGATGGCTTGATTGTTTTGGAAGTAGAGGGAAAGCAGGATGAGCTTAGCGCTATGTTGACAGCACTGAAAGCGGTTAATTATGTGCAGGCGCAAATCGTAGAAATGTAAATCACTTCCAGCGATATCCGCCCAGTGTTCCCCGCAAAGCATAAAAGATGAATTGCGCGGGAAATACGAGTATTTGTACAGGATATAGGACACCGAGCTTGATTCTGCCGATCAGTTTTAAATGACGCAGGCTGAAGATAAGCTCGGTGGCTGTTTTTAAGCCTAAACTTACCATCACTAAAGCTGTCGCCTTGCCCATCAAGAGCTGCCATAGGCTGCGATAAAACAGGCAGAAATAGACAAATACAAACGCAGATAATCCTTTTAGCCACCATGGATGTAGCAAGAACTTCGAAGCACGGCGAATATTGGTGTTGTGGTGTTTCTTTACATCGGTGCCATCGATAGAACTCACTTGCATCTCTATAGATGGGTTGTAGGCACCCTTGTTGAGCTGTGGCATCATCTTCATCAGCAGCAAATCATCATCGCCAGAGAGCAGATGACCAATACCATCAAATCCGCCCGATGCTATAAACAAACGCTTGCGATACACCATATTACAGGCGCTACTGGTAAAAGGCACGCGGTAATGCAAACCCGCAGCGGCAAGCGCATAATAAATACTGCGTTCGAAGTTCTTCAGCCTAAAGATGCCACTTTCGAGCTTGTATTTCATCAGCGAATAGGATAAGAGGTAATCTACTTCATCGCTCATACTACGGTTGATCTCGTTTAGCCATGTGGGCGGGACAATACAATCTGCATCGGTGAAGGCAAGGATGTCATTTGTCGCCAGATCTATACCCTGTTGCAAGGCTGCTTTCTTGCCCACCAGAGGAGGAGTATCCTGGTAAAAGTGGAGAACTTTAAGCTTGGGGAAGATAGTCTGAGTATCCAGATATGCCTTGCTGCCATCATCGGAATGGTCGTTTATTAGGATGGTTTCGAAGCTATCGGCGGGGTAGTCTAATGCTTGTAAAGACATCAGTAATTGGGGCAGGTTAGCGTATTCGTTCCTAGCAGCGATGATGATGGATATCTTCTGTGGCGTGGGTGCTGAGACTTTAGCTTTATTTTCTTTAGCTATAGAACGCACCCCCCTATCCAGCCACAACATAAAACACGAGTATAGGGCTGTGAAAACCGTAAATAACAGATTCATAATCTATCAGGCAAGCACAGAATCGGTTGCTTCAATAAATTTGGCAATCTCCGGGCTTTCAGCCTTGATATCATCAATGGTACGGCGGTGAATATGAACCTGCGTGGGGCTTTCTTTCTGGATGAGTTTCAAATCCAGTGTTACGCTTTGATTGAAGAGATCAGACAGTACAGCTTGGATGCTCTCTGTGTTGTTTTTTAGGGTGGCGAGGTTGGTTTGCGTATCCAGAGTGATGCATAATGTCTTCGCCTTTGCTTCTTTATCCAAAGCCTTTTCCAGCGCCACAGCACACATACTACTGCTCTTTTTCGCCCTGGCAACAATCCTGCTCCATAGCTTGTTGAGGTTATCGGGGGTGAAATCCAGTTTACTAAACTCTGCTTCTTCTTCGTACACAGGCTCAGGTCTGTATGGTGCATTTACCGGTTTAGATGCTTGGTAAGCAGATTTGGTGGGGTTAGCAGGCTTAGTTTGGGGGATGGGACTGGTCACTGCGAACGAAAGCTTGTTTATCAGGCTGGAAATATCTTCCATTTCGTCCATCTTACAAAGCTTGATCATCAGTGCTTCCAAGATCAGATAGGGATTGGAGCTGCTCTTCAGATCTGCTTTACAGGCAATTAGATAACTCATCATATAGAGCAGTTTGTTTTGAGGGAATATCTCGCCTAATTCATCGAAGAAAGGCAGTTCCTCCTGGCTTATATCCCGTATTTCCACGCCCAGTTTACGCAAGATAAGCACGCGGATAAACTCCAGCATATTAGTGATAAACTCTTGCAAATCTGTACCTTGCTCAAATACCTGATGCAATTCGCCAATCAGCCCCTTGGCATCTTTGGCGTTGATAAGCTGCATAAACTGGTAATATAGCTGATTGGGGATAAGCCCAAAGATTTGGCGCACTTTATCGATGGTGATATTATCCATGCAATAAGAAATCGCCTGGTCTAACAGCGAAAGCGCATCACGCATACCGCCATCGGCTTTACGGGCGATTAAATAGAGCGATTCGGAATCTATCTTGATCTCTTCGGTAACGCTGAGATCCTTCAGCCTTTGCACGATGGCTTCGATGGGGATGCGTTTAAAATCGTATCTTTGGCAGCGGGATATGATGGTTGGCAATACTTTTTGGGGCTCCGTGGTGGCAAAGATGAAGACCACATTATCCGGAGGCTCTTCCAGCGTTTTAAGCAGCGCATTGAACGCATTCTTGGATAGCATATGCACTTCGTCAATAATATAAATCTTATATTTGGAAGCACTGGGGGCATACAGCAACTCACGCTGTAACTCTCGGATATCATCCACACCGGTATTCGATGCACCATCTATTTCTATCACATCGGTGGATGTACCTGTGGTTATTTCTATGCAATTTGAGCAGATATTACAGGGATTTATGGTGGGTCCGTGCACGCAATTCAGGCTTTTTGCCATGATTCGCGCCAATGAAGTCTTCCCCACTCCACGCGGTCCCGTAAACAAATAGGCGTGTGCAATGCGTGCTGATGAAATCGCAGATTGCAGAATCTCTGTCACGTGATCCTGTGCATACACTTCTTTAAAGCTTTGTGGTCGGTATTTTCTGGCTAATACTATGTAACTCATCTATACTCCCAAGCCATCTTTTTTCAAGCTCTTTATTTGGGCAAGCATTTTCTGCTATGCAGGATAAGCTACTCTACGGCTAAGATTGGAGTTGTTGCCATTACTGCATACTTTAGTTTTTCTATTAGTTATACTATGGCAAGGGCTAAAGCGATGGATAGCGAGAATATACACGTTTGTAAGTTTACACGCCTCGTGTGAAAACAGCCGAGGGCGGCTGTTGTTACGGTTGGCAGGACTACAGCTTTGCTAAGGTATTGTTTAACAGAGTGTAAAAGAGTTAAAGAGAGTTCTTGATATCTAGCTATGCAACTCAAAGTATCCATTTGTTTCACCCTTCCACCCTTCCACCCTTCCACCCTTTCACCCTTCCACCCTTTCACCCTTCCACCCTTCCACCCTTCCACTCTTTCACTCTTTCACTCTTTCACCCTTCCACTCTTCCACCCTTCCACCCTCAGCAGGATTGGAATCCTGCTCTACAGCCTACATCTCGACTTCTTAACACATAAACACTCTATACACACGTCAAAGAACTAATTCTT
>JALNXT010000103.1 GCA_023230245.1 Candidatus Cloacimonadota bacterium | reverse complement strand
AGGAATCTTCTCCAAAAAGTTAATGTGATTACCGCGGGTGAAGGGATAGAGCAGATCGAAACTACCGGCATAAGCATGCGCCAAAGGAAGGAATGCCAATACTTTGGAACCCACTTTGAAGAGCAGATTCTCGCGCGCGACAATCAGGTTTGCCAGTAAACTGCGGTGTGGGAGCATCACCCCTTTGGAAAATCCAGTGGTGCCACTGGTGTAAATTATCGCAGCGATATCCTCGTTATCACATACATCTGCGAACTTCAAATCCGCTGGCTTTAGACTATTTAGTTCAGGTGTTTTATCCAAGGCAGGGATAAGCTCTTGCTTGGCCTCGCTAAGGTTGTGGAGCAGCTTAAAATCCTCCAGGGCAAAGATATACTTCACCTTACGCATATGCTCCGAATCTATGGAATCATACTTATCACGTGAGATAAAGAGGATTTCTGCATCGCTGTGGTTCACAATATGCTGGGTATCTTCTGGGGAAAATGCTGCCAAAATAGGGACAACGGTTGCC
Organism: Candidatus Cloacimonadota bacterium; assembly: GCA_023230245.1. GTDB lineage: Bacteria > Cloacimonadota > Cloacimonadia > Cloacimonadales > Cloacimonadaceae > Cloacimonas. Next base: position 5,254 of record JALNXT010000103.1, on the reverse strand, counting down.
CCGTAAGTGATGGAGGAAAGCCAAACGATTGCCCATGAACTGCAATTCTTGCCGGCGATGGCAATCTTTGTACCCTTTGCCACAGCACAAGCCTTGAATAAGCGGTGCAGCCAAGCTATCCTTTTCCCAACATCACCATAACTTAAAGCAATGCCAGGGTAATCTGTAAATGCGGGTAAGTCCCAAAATTCTTTGATGGAATCATTCAAATAAGGAATCAGCTTTTCATTAATCATCTTCGCTCCTTAGCTTTATAGTTTTCTAAACCATTGATCATGGGTGATATAAGATAGGGAGCATGGAAAGCTATTGAAGAAGAAATGTCAAGAAGTTTAAGCTTTTATTGGTCTGCCAATCTCCGAATTGGTCGTGAAAGTGGAGCTTTCATTGCAGTATTCTTTGGACGATGTGGCAAATCGGAGTTTGCCACCCCAGAATATCACCGCGAGTGGTATGCTTCCAGGGCTTTTAACAAAACAGCGATAACTTCATCCGGAGCATCCACCATCAGGCTGCGATTATCACCATTATCAAAAGTAATAACCACATTACCCAGAGCCTTGGAAATCTCACGGATTTTGGGAATCACGATGTAACATATCCCCAGATGCTCGTCGTGGTATTCAAAGATGTTGGTCATAAAGGCTCCTCGCTACTAATGTTAATAACGTTTCAGGGAACAGCCCTGAGAATGGCTTTCTGCCGGACGCAGGTATTCGGCGTAGTCAAAATCCAGCTCAACTAGCGTGTAATCGGGATCATCGTAGCCGGAGAAGTATTCATCAAAGAAAAAGCAACGCTCAGAAGCATCTGCCTTGAGCGTTGCATTATGAACGATGGAAGCGATGCCACTAAGCCTGATATAGCCGGTGTGGCCATCTTCAAGCAAGGGAATACACACTTCCACTTGTCTATTGTTTTGTATTTGGGCAACCTTGGCATCTCCACTGAAAGTAGCGATAAAATAGCGGTCGTCGTGCATAAACAAGACAACCGGGCGTACACGTGCCTGCTTCTTGTCTATCGTAGCCAAATAGGCATATTGGTTTTGCTTGATGCAAGCCATTATCTCTTGTTGCAGTGCAGATTCTGAGGTTCTTGCCATGGGTAATGTCCTTTATTTGGGGAAAGATATCCCAGTTATAAACGCTTGCACATCTTGGTTGGGGTTGTCTGAACGGTCACGAGGAAGCTGCTCAATAGTATGCACAATATCCATGCCCTTGGTTACCTTGCCAAACACAGTGTGTTTGCCGTCCAGCCATGGAGTTCCGTCTTTCTTGGTAACGATAAAGAATTGACTGCCGTTGGTATTGGGGCCAGAATTGGCCATACAGAGGGTGCCATACTCGACCTTTGCGTTCAATATCTGAGTATTAAGAGGAGCAGTGAAGCCCGTCTTTTCTCTGTAATATTCCACCGTGTTCTTCATAATGGGGCTAAGGCTCTTAGCCTTCTGGCATTCCTTCACCAGTGCATCGATATCTGCATTGGGAGTTTTGGATTCCTGCATATGAGGAACAATAACCTTGTTCCATACAAGCTCGGCACTGGTCATATTGGTAATTTCACCTTTCAGTTCTTGACCTGGTGCATAGCATTCATCTTCGAAGGCATAGCCGGGGCCACCTTGACCGTCGTTAGCACGATTGTCATCTTTAGTATTGGGATCTCCACCCTGAATCATAAAATCTGGGATCACACGGTGAAAATAGGTGCCGTTATAGAAATCCTTCTGGGCAAGAGTGATAAAGTTCTGTACAGTCTTGGGGGTAAGTTCTCCCCATAACTCCAGTTCAATGTTACCATAAGTGGTGGTCATAATGGCTTTTGTGGTAGCCATTGGCGTTGTGGTTTCGGGCACAGTTTCCTCCTTGGTGGTTTTGTTGGGATTGGCTTTGTCCAGGCTGTACATGGTGGCTAATGATAGCACCAAGATCACCGGGATCAGAATGAGTACTAGTTTTAGGTTTTTGTTTTTCATGCTGTCTCCTAGTTAGTTTTAAGTTTTACTGTATCTGTATTATTATACTGTTTAAGCTGTGGAACACCGCCAATTATTTCAATATAACTGTGGTGGACAATCCAATCCCCGCAGTTCGCATAAAAGCCATTATCAATAGGCTCTAGCTCTGGGAAATGGCTGTGACCCATCACTACAATATCGGCCTTATTATTGTCAATGAGTTTTTTGGCGTATTGCTTAAGTCCTCTGGTCTTTATCTTTCTAAGGCTTGGATTCTCGGGGCGGGTGCGGCTGCTGCGTGAAAGGAGCGTACCCATGCTGAGGGCGAAATCTGGATGTAAGGCAGAGAATAAACGTCTTACTCCCTCCATACGAATAACCCGGCGGTATATTTTATAACGCAAGTCGTTCACTGTGCGGGTATCGCCATGTTCAAAGCGGATATTCTTCCCGTCTGCTTCAATGGTAACGCCATCGGGATAAATCTCCATGCCAATATACTTGCTTAAGAAATCCCCGAACCAAAAGTCATGATTGCCGCTGATAAACACAATCCTACAACCCGCATCATGGATATCTGCCAATGCGCGTAAAAGCGGGAAATACTGTTTTACAATGGTGAACTTTCCATCGAACCACAAATCAAAGATATCGCCCACCAGAGCCAACATGTCATACTTACCCTTGGATGCATGTAAAAAAGCGAGGAGCAGTTCTGCATTCAGAGCATCCGTTGCATCCGTCTGGTGATATTTGAAGTGGCAATCCGAGATGGCTAAGATACGCATGTTAATCCTATTTTTGCATCACATAATGGAGGATGTTGACCCCGAATTTCAAAGCCTTATCGCGCACTTGAGGAGGGTCATTATGCGTGCTGGGATCCGCCCAACCATCGCTGATATTGCTTTCGTAAGTATAGAGGCAGATCAGGCGTCCGCTATCGTCAAAAATGCCATATGCTTGGGGAGGTTTCTCATCGTGAACGTGGATTTTGGGTAAGCCGGTGGAAAAATCGAAGAAGCTGGTAAACAGCGGAAAGGAAGGAGCAAGCTCGGTAAGCTCACGCTCCGGGAAGATGCGCTTGATCTCTCTTCTAAAGGAGGCATTCATACCATAGTCGTCATCCGCATACAAGAAGCCACCACGTAGCATCCAAGTACGCAGGTTGTCAACTTCTCGCTCAGTAAAGCGTATGTTTCCATGCCCCGTGAGATAGATAAAAGGATAGTCAAAGAGTTTGGGATCAGAAGCGCGTACGGTGCTTTGGTCTGTGGGGAAGCTTGCGCCCATCACGGAATTGGCGTATTTGGCAAGATTGGGAAGCACTTCGGGATCGTTATACCAATCTCCCCCGCCATCGTATTGCAAACGGGCAAATCCAGTTCGCACCGGACTTTCTACTGTGGCGTGAAGAGGGAGAGACAACAAGAAACAGAATACAATAAGTGGAAGGGTGGAAAGGTGGAAGAGTGTAACCCCTTTCATCGATAGTAGCCAAGTGCAAGAAAGGGTTTTCCTTCCTTCTTGGGAAGCCACATGTAATCTATCAATGAGTTTCACTCTTCCACCTTTCCACTTTTCCACTTTAGTTTAAAATCTTTAGCTCTATGCATAGGATCGCACCATCCACCACGGCATAGAAGCAATTGTCGAAGCTATCGTAGGCGGATAATGCCTGCAAATCCTGCCTTAAAGTGATGCTGCTAAGGGTTTCCCCGTTGCTGGGATCAATAATGTTAATTCCCCTTCGGGATGGAATCACAACTATGCTTTTATCCAGGCGAGGGTCATTGGTATTGCGGATTTCGCAGGGCATAAATCTATCTGCAACGATGCTCTCGGTAGGCAGGCTTTGCTTCCAAGCTTCGCTGCCATCTTCCTTCAAGCCAAACACTTGCTGATTGGCAAGGCTAACCAACAAATCACCATGCGACTGTAATACGGAGCGAATGTCATGATTAAAGTCCTTACTCCAGAGAAGCTGACGGTTCTTTTTGGAGAATGCCAGCAAGCGCGAATCGGCAACAAGATAGATATTATCCAAACTAAAGGCTGGCGAAAGCTTAATATCGTAGGGCAGTTCCGTGTTCCATGCCACTTCCATGCTTACATTCCGGGCAGGCGTGGATACAATTCTATCCATATATTTACGAATATCGTCGGTGCTTATCTTCAAGGTTGTGGGGATCTGCTCTAAACGTGTGATTTTCTCTTTCTGAAAGCTAAGCCGGGATTTATAGACAAACTGATCCAGAAAGCGGTTGCCAAACATCATATAAATAGCCGTGATGAGGGTTAAGGAAAGGAGGACAATACTGGATATCTGCACGCGTGAAAGCTTGCGGTGCTTAGGCTTAATAAGGCGTTCGCGTCCTTCCAGCACCAACCAGAGGGGATTGTCTTCGCTCGCATAAGTCTCAATAAGTGTATCAATAGTGGCAGGATCGCTAACTCTGGGCAGCATCTTTTGCGCAAGCTCGCCCGATAGCACCACTAAGCGCTGCTTCTCTGCAAGGTAAAACCGGTTTGGCTTCAGGACAAGGTCGCTATCTTCATAACCAAACAACTGTAAGCCTTTTTGGCTCTGCACCTGGTAATTCTTCCAGTCTTTGCCTACGGAACGTATCTTTTTGGCATCGGTTATGATGGCAAAGATGCGCCCGGACTGTACAAAATAAAGCTCATGATCGTACATTACGCCAAAGAATAGCGAGATTCCCTTTTCCACCAGCGAACTTTTCCGCAAGCGAGCATGCAGCTTCCAATGCAAATCTGCAAAGAAGCCTTTCATCCATTTCTCTATTTCCATGCGGGAGATATTGTTTATCTGAGAGTTTAGCACTTCCAGTTTGATCTCTGCTACGATCTCTTCCAACACCACATCTTTCTCTGGATGCCAGGTTAGCAAGAACCAGGCAAAGCGTCCGTCTTTGGATGCGCTATACTCGCAAATACTGCGTGGAGGTGCTGCTTCTCTGCTTTGAAGTGATATCATCTAGTTGCTCCACCAACGGAAGAAACTGCGCCATGTTACCCGCATCAGAGTAGGGATATCCATCAGCATATTGGTATAAGAAGCGTTCGCCAGAGGGCACCAGCATTCTTTCTTGTGTATTGATCTGCGTTCCAGCTCAGCGGCGGGGGAATACCATATCTTGCGGAAGTTATACTTTCCCGTGCGCAGGTTTCCCAAAGGTTTGGCTTTTACACAGCAAGTCCAGATATCACCATCGGGAGAAATCTGGCAAGACGCAACCCCTGAATAGCATGGTATCACCTGTGTTT
>JALNXT010000102.1 GCA_023230245.1 Candidatus Cloacimonadota bacterium | reverse complement strand
AAATGCTTGGCAATGCGGAAGCTATTTTGCAGGCATTTGGTCTGCATTACCGGGTGGTGAATCTGTGCACCGGCGATACCAGCTTTGCCTCGCAGCGCACTTATGATCTGGAAGTGTGGGCTCCCGGTTCTCAGAAATATCTGGAAGTGTCGTCTGTAAGCAACTTTGGAGAGTTCCAAGCACGCCGTGCCAATATCCGCTATAAAGACAGCAGCGGGAAGGTATGCCATTTACATACGCTGAACGGCTCCGGATTGGCTACTCCACGCCTCATGATCGCCCTACTGGAAACATATCAGCAGGAGGATGGAAGTTTTACTGCTCCAGAAGTGCTAAATCCTTGGCTTGGAATAAAACTGTAATAACTGTATCGCATACAGAAGGAGAGAAGGATGAGAGATAAACACTTGCGTATATTAATTATCGGCTTGCTTGCAAGCTTGATTGTTTCTGCTACTGCTGTGGTTACAAATGAATTTCCGTTTGGAGTATATTCGTTACTTCATAATAGCAATAAGTACTTTGGCGAAAACCGTGGCAAGATTGCTGAATATATGAAGCTTATGGGCTATAACTTCACTGTGATGCAAACCAATAACAGTGACACAGATTTGGACGGACTGTTGGCTGTGCTTGCCGAGAATGACGTGGACGCAGTACTTAGCGATAAGTGTTGGAGTAATGACCCTGCTGATTCTCGACATTATGCCATGTTGGCGCTCAGCACCAGCAACTTCCAGCGTTTTGAAGCCGAGTTTTCAGATGCTAAACCAGTAAAAGCCGAAGACATTAACCAATCCTCGTATTGGTATGGTTCAGTTATTGGCAAAAACAACCCCAATGCCCCCAAACGTACGGGAGTTCAGGTTAGCGATCCCGATGCCTCTTACGAGCATGCTTGGCAGTGTTCTCAGAAACGTGACAAGGCAGGTTATGCCTTCACGGATATCACCTATCGCTGGGAAAACCGACGTGGTGAAAGCGTAAAGATGGGACAAGGATTTCTGATTCATAACACGCACCAAATAAGCATTAAAGACACTGATTCCCTTTATGTAAAATATCGCATTAAACTGGATAAGATTAACCCCAGCTTGCGTGAGGACGAGGTTCTGTTCTCCTTTTCTCCGATGGGATACTTGGGACGAGCCACCGAATTTGCCGATTCGTCAATGGTGAAGCACAGCTTCGCCAAACAAACTGGTTTTAGCAGTAACTTCACGGTGAGGGATTTCAAAGCTCTGGGACAGCCCAAGGGTTACTTTGATCTCGAGCTTAGGATGAGCTATAACGATTTACGCGAAAGTGGTTTATTAACGAATGATTTTAGTTATAACCCTTCCGCAGATGGAAATTGGTGGTGGTATGGGTTTCGTGGATTCAGTCCTCGTCTGTACTGGAATGGGAATTGTGATCTGAGCTTGGATTACCTGGAACTGGAAGATCAGATTCATCGTAACTTCCGCACACAGCCTGATGTTTACCGAAGCAGGATTAATCAGCGTTTGCGTGAATTAACTTCTCTGCCTCATGGCAATATTATCCGTAATTTTTATCCTCTTGATGAGCCATACCAAACTCACCAGAATAGCTTTAGAGAACTAAACAGCATGATAGATTCCGATTTGCCCACGATGTTTACGGCTTCTTATGATATAGAACATCAAGAATTCTTGATGGGGGATGGGAAGAGCTATTTTGACCAAGTTTCGCTGGTTAGAGAACAAATGAAGCCAAGTATTATTGCTCCTGACATCTATCCCATGAAACCCGGGATCAATTTTAACCAAGGACAGGGAGAATTCATTCAAACCGTGTTTGACAAGAAGTTATTGAAGGTGTATCAGGAATGTAAAGACTATTCTCTGGAGCAGGAAGGACGCGAATTTTATCCCATCGTGCAAACCTTTGGAAGATGGAATGGCAAACAATGGGTTTCGTGGGTATTGCCTCCCAAGGCCACACAAAAGGCAATGCTGTATCTACCCTTCTGCTACGGCCCCGATGGTCTGATGAGCTATTTATTTACTGGCTTGTTAAATGCCAAAGGTGAAGGTGATTATGCACAGTGTCTCGCTTATGATATGAACCCTCTATCCACGGATACGCATACTTGGGATGTTGTTTCAGAGCTAAACCCGAAACTGAAGTATTATGGATCTCTGATCCAGGGATGGAAGTGGTTGTTTGCCAACACTATTCAAACGGAAGATGCCGCTTCCCAGGTAGATGTGAAAACCTTGGGAATAGAAAAGCTAAACGTTCAACAGAACGGAAATGGCATATATGAAGGCTATATCCAGTGTGGTTATTATCTGGATGAAGCAGGGATGCCAGCAATTTTTGCCGTTAATAGACGAACTGATTATCTGAAGGATGTCGCGATAACAGATAAACGGAACAGCAGCATAATTCCGCCCTCAGAATACCAGAAGTATTATGCAGAGTTTGCTGCACAAGACCTGAAGATTAACCTAATAAAAGGCGCTTATGGAAGTTTCCCGGCAGTTTTAGATCCCCTTGATTCGTTCTTAGCAATAGCCGATGGCAATCAAATTACTGTTAGCCTTGCTGCCGGTGAAGGTAAAATGCTGAAACTGGTTTCGACGCTTCCTGCCAATTTGAAAAAAGGCAATTACACATTGAAAAACACTGCCGTGTTGAAAGACAAAGTGGTGTTGAACAAAAAAAGCAATGTTACCTGCGAGGGAGATTTACACCTGTTGGAAAACTGCACTCTTGTATTAAAGAAAGGCAGCTCCCTTACTGTAACCGGAAAAATCATCCAAGCTGCTAGTGCAAAAATAGAGTCCGAAGGACGCTTGATTATCGCTGGTGATTAAAATAACCACCCCGGAAGCTAAATTAAAGCCCCGGAAAGAAGAGAAATATGAATAACGAACTTGGAATTCTTGACTTGCTGCTCTTAATTGCTAAAAACAAGAAATTGGTGATTACGATAACAGTGATTGCTGCCTTGCTGGCAATTGGCTATTCGTTGTTAACGCCAAAATACTGGAAATCAACTGCTGCGATCCTGCCAGTTTCAGATAACGATGGGGTTGGCTCTTTTAGTACCAGTCTTTTAGATGTTGCAGGGGGTGGTTTTCTAAAAACTCCCAAATCCGAGAAAGCGATCGATTTCATTACGATTATGAAAAGCCGCAGTTTTAGTGAGAGGGTGATAAAAGAGTTTGACCTGATCAAATACTTCAAGATAACTAAGCCCGATCCCTCTGAAGCAATGGAACTTGCCGTTCGCAAACTGGGTGAAAAAATACTGAGAACTTCCTTCAATGAAGAAAGCTACGTGGTTAACATCACCGCCGAAACCAAAAACAAAAGTCTTTCCCGTACGATTGTTCAATTCTATGTGGATAATCTTGCCAAATATAATATCAATAACCGGATGAGCAAAGGACGACAGAAACGAGAATTCCTTCAGAAGCAGGTCGATAAACACATGCATGAGGCGGATTCTATTGCCATCGCGCTCCGGGATTTTCAGGTTAAAAATCGCTCCATAGCGCTTGATAAACAAACTGAATCTCTTGTATCCCTTTACAGCAGCCAAGCGGCGATGTATATGCAAAGCGAAATTGAATACGAACTCGCTAAAACACAATATACCGAAAACTCCCCAATGGTAAAAAACCTTGCTGATAAAATGAAGGTACTTGCAGATAAACTGAATGAAATAGAGAATAGCAATTCCAAACTGACTCCCCATTACCTTCTGAAAATAGATAAGATTCCAGATCTTTCCATGCAGTATGCCCAACTGATGATCAATGCAGAGATTAAGAAAAGGGTCATTGAGTATGTCTTTCCTCAACTTGAGATATCCAAGCTTGAAGAGCTGAAGGACCTCCCCACCTTTGAAATCATTGATGCACCCCAAATGCCGGGAATGCGATCTAAGCCAAGGCGGGCAATCATAGTCGTCCTTAGCACCATAGCAGCATTTATGCTTGCTTGTGTGATTGCGTTGGTTAAAGAAACGATATTTGTGAATAATAGCGAGAAGGTTCGCGAAATTACCCGCACTTTGTTTACCCGGAAATAGTCTATGCCGTCTGTGATAAAACGCCTGGGCAAGCCACTTAACTTTCTTTATGCATGCCTGATAGTGCTTGCTTTCATGCAGTTTTATGCTCTTTATTATGCAGCAAACAACATTATGTTGTTATTCTGCATGTGTTTGTGCGCATTTTATGCCATGCTTTATCCTTCCACCAAGTTAATCGATAAAACTAATTTTGCCCCGATGATGTTTCTGCTTATCTGGCTATTATACTCCTTGCTAAGCTATAATTGGGCAGTAGAACAAGATTCTGCGTTAGAGTATTCACAGATAATATTTATCGACATGGGTGTGTTTTTCGTCTTCAGCGGGTTTTTCCGAAACCAGAAATGGTTGAAAATGACTCCATACTTTTTCCTAATTATCTTTGTCATGTATCTTTCCACCAGCGTGTGGGAAATAGTGAATCTAAGTCATCTGCCTGTTTCACATTATTATGGCAAACTTACATTTGTCCCCACGGGTCCTTTTTATAACGAAAACAACTTAGCAGGCTTTTTTCTATTGCCTTTGCCTTTTATCTTTTTTCTGCCCAAACTACATCGAAGCCAATGGCTGAGAATTCTATGTGGATTGCTTGTTTTGGGCATGTTTGTCATTATCACCATTCAAGGAGCTCGGATTGCCATGATGGCTGCGGTGCTTTTGGGGGGAGTAGGGTTTCTCTTCTTAACTTCACGTGCCACCAAAGGTTACAGCTTGATTGTAATCGGTCTATTAATCTTTATCCTGATGCAAACGGCATCACCTTTAGCAAGCATGGGTGGCAAAATGCTGATAAAAGAAATCTCCAGCGTCAACACAGAGAAAGAAACCGCCCGGATGAGTTCGCTCCGAATACGCAAACAGCTTTTTGTAGAGATTTTAGAATTAACCGCGCAAAGCAAATTCATGGGGGTAGGAGCGGGAAATCTGGAAACTTATATGGGTATGGATCGCTCCCAGCGCACCGGTGGCGTTACCAATGCACATAATTTTGTTCTAGAGCTCTTGGGTGATTTTGGCATCCTCATCACTGCAGGCTTTCTTTATCTGTATTTTGGTTGGATAGCTGGTTTATATCGTCGTTATAAAGCAAGCTCCGGCAAAGTACGCAGCTTGTATTTAATGTATCTTTCTTCTTTGCTATTGTTTATTGCAACCAGTGCACTGCCAAGTTCTATCAAATGGAATCATTTGCTGTGGGTATATCTTGCGGCTGTGAATGCCATGAGCAAGCTTGAACTTGGTGCATTCGACAAGCTCCAGCTAAAAGAGATACCCGACCAAAGTTCAATTAGCAAGCTTCTGGAGGCTAATTCATGAACCAATTTCAAGATCTGTTAGATATTCTTGCTTCTCTGCGTACCCCTGAAACCGGCTGCCCTTGGGACATAAAACAAACGCGTGCATCGCTTGTCCCCAATTTTATTGAAGAGCTGTATGAAGCAGTGGAAGCAATAGAAGATAACGATACGGAAGACCTTAAAGAAGAACTGGGTGATCTCTTGCTGCATATCGTTTTTCAGGCTCAGATTTCTGCCGAGCAAGGGCTTTGGGATATGAGCGATGTGATTGAGGCAATTAACCGTAAACTCATTCGCAGACATCCTCATGTGTTTGGAAAGCAGACATTAAGCACCGCCTCCGAAGTTAAAATGAACTGGGAGCGCATCAAAAAGAAAGAAAAGACCGAGCGTAAATCTGTACTGGATGGTATTCCCATCGCCATGC
>JALNXT010000101.1 GCA_023230245.1 Candidatus Cloacimonadota bacterium | reverse complement strand
TAGAGTCGGCGCTGCCTTGCGCTGCAAAGATGGCAGCATCGTAACGGGCTGCAATGTGGAAAACGCCTCTTATTCCCTAACCCTATGCGCCGAGCGCACCGCTATCTTCAAAGCGATTAGCGATGGCAAGCGGGATTTTATTGCGATTGCGGTTTATGTAGATTCAGACAAAGTTTTCCCACCCTGCGGCGCTTGCCGTCAGGTGATATATGAATTCAGCCCCATGATTCCGGTTATTTACGGCAACCGTAATGACTATATTAAGACGAATATCGCAGAACTGTTACCCGGAGCCTTTACTCTGGAGAAAGCATAAGATGCAATACCCACAGCTTGTATCCTGCCATATATGCCCCCGGAATTGCGGAGTTAACCGCTATACCGAAACGGGCTTTTGTGGGGCAGGCAGCGAAATGAAAATCAACCTGGCAACGCTGCACTTTGGCGAAGAACCGCCTATCAGTGGCAGTAAAGGCAGCGGGACAATCTTCTTTTCCCATTGCAACCTCCGCTGTGTGTTCTGCCAGAATTACAGCATCAGTAGCGATGGTTGGGGTTCTGAAGCCTCTACGCTGGAGCTTGCCAAGCTGATGCTGAACCTACAAACTCAACAAGCACATAATATTAACCTCGTTACGCCCACGCATTACAGTCCCCAAGTGGCAGATGCGCTTAAGATAGCTAAAGATATGGGCTTAAGCATCCCGATAGTGTGGAATAGCTCCGCCTATGAGAGCCCCCAGACCCTGCAAAGCCTGACGAGCTTGGTGGATATTTACCTTCCCGATTTGAAGTATGCCTATGGGATACATGCGGCAAAGTACTCTGCCGCAGCAGACTATCCTGCAATAGCCATGGCTGCTATCAAGGAGATGTACGCGCAAACCGGCAACTTAATATCTGACGATAGCGGTATTGCCAAACGCGGCACCATAGTGAGGCTGCTGGTGATGCCAAACGGGCTTAGCGGTGCACAGAAAAGCTTGCTGCGCCTGGCGGATGAGATAGGAACAGAGATCAGCATCAGCCTGATGGGGCAGTATTATCCCGCTGGAAAAGCGAGCGAATATAGCGAATTGAACCGCGGGATCACGGAGCAAGAATATCAGAGCGTGGTGGATACCGCGCAGGAACTCGGCTTTAGTGATATATATGTACAAGAACTGTCCTGCTGTGATACTTGGACGCCGAAGTTTAGCTGTGATCAAGATAACATGGGGTGGCAGAATAATGGGGTGGCAATTGGGGTGGCAATTGGGGTGGCAATTGGGGTGGCAAACTCCGATTTGCCACAGCATCCAGAGGATGCTTCTATGACAGCTCCGCTGTCACTGCCAATGCGGAGATTGGCAGCCCAAGAGATGGCAGCCCAAGAGATGGCAGCCCAAGAAAACCCAAACATGGAGCAATACCTATGAAAAAGATAATGATACTCGCCCTTATAGCCGTTGCATTTGGTATGCTGAGTGCAGATATCAGCGTGCTAATCCGAGGCGAAAGCAAAGCATCTATCCTAAAAGAGACAACAATAAACTCCATTCGCTATGTGGAATTGAACGATTTCAGCACAGTTTTCAAAGCCATAAACCGGCAAGACCGTTGCGATGGCAGGATTTATTTGCACTTATACGACGAGCAGTTCATCTTCCTGGAAGCTTCCCCATACTACAGCTACAAAACGGAATCGTACAACATGCACTATGCTCTGCTGCGCCGTGGTACAAAGCTATATCTGCCATCCCTCTTTGTAACAGAGAAGCTGCGTACCCACTTCCCCAAAGATGTGGAGCTAAAAGCCAGAGTGTTGAGCATCGCTAAACCACGGGATAATAGCATCACTACTATCGTGCTGGATCCCGGACACGGAGGGAAAGACCCTGGTGCCGTGGGGAGAAAGCTGAAAGCGACCGAAAAGGAGTTAAACTTGGGCGTCTGCCTTAAACTGAAGACCCTCTTGGAAAAAGAACTGGGGATGAAAGTGTTGCTTACCCGCAGTGATGACCGTTTTGTATCCTTGCAGGATAGGACTAAATTTGCCAATGAGAAAAAGGCGGATTTGTTTGTTAGCCTGCATACCAATTCCTCTAAATCTCCCGCCGGAAAAGGTTTGGAGACCTATTACCTCTCCACTGCCCAAACCTCTGAAGCAAGAGCCGTGGAAGCAATGGAAAATGATGTGGTGGAGCGTTTTGAGGGTGGGACTACAGCCAAACGTAAATATGATGATCTGGATTTTATCCTCAGTGACTTGAACCAAACCGAAAACCTTGAAAGCAGTAACCTCTTGGCAAGTAATGTGCAACAGAATATCGTAGCCGGCACAAAAACCTTGGACAGAGGCGTTAAACAAGCTAATTTCTACGTGCTACGCGGTGCCTTTATGCCTTCTATACTGGTGGAAATGGGCTTTATCTCCAACGAAGAAGAAGAACAGCTATTGGTAAATGAAGAATATCAGAATAGGCTCGCGAGGACAATATTCGAAGGCATAAAACGCTTTAAGTTCCGCTACGATAGGATTCGCAACACGTGAGACACAGCCCTTCCCATCGCAAGCAAAATAGTAACAAACCCAATAAAGCTGCTGCAAAGATAGAGGATAACAGCTCTACCGCCAATGATGTAGCTCTGGCAAAAAGTGCCTTTATCGCCAATATCAGCCACGAAATACGCACCCCCATGAATGCGATCATGGGCTTTGCACAGATGCTCCAAAATACCAAGCTGGATGCTAAACAGGCAGATTATGTGGATGTGATCTTGGATAGTGGCAAAAAGCTGTTGTTAATCATCGGCAACCTATTGGACTTGAGTAATCTGCAACTGGGGAAAACAACCCTTAACCCCAGAAGCTGTACGGTGAACGATGTTGCCGATAAGCTTTGGAAGCATTTTGAGCCTATTATCAGAGCTAAGCATCTGGATGCCATTCTGGAATGCGCAGCCGATATTCCGATGATAAGCTTAGATTGCGAGAAAATGGAGCGCGTGCTCAGCTTCGTTATCTCCAATGCCATAAAATACACCAGTGTAGGTTTCGTTGCTTTAAGGATTTACGCCAAACCTTCCACCATTGATGAGCTGATGCTCTGTATGGAAGTAGCCGATAGTGGAATCGGGATTAGCAACGACATTCAGGAGCATATATTCGACGTCTTCGAGCAAGCCGATAACAGTATTACACGTCCCTACGGTGGCATAGGAATCGGGCTGGGATTGGCGCAGCAGATTGTGATACTCTTGGGCGGAACTATCCGCGTGCAAAGCACTTTGGGCAGTGGTTCCCGTTTCTTTATTGAAGTTCCGGTAAAGCTGATACCAGAGCAGCGTAGCTAAAATGGCAATCACCGTACAAAGCGTTCAGCCCAAGAGCCTTGCGGCTTCTTATGGCATCAAAGCTGGAGATACACTGCTTTCCATCAATGGGCAAGCAGTGCGGGATTTTCTGGATTTGGAGTTTCTCGCTTCGGATTACGAGCTGCTAATGCAGCTGGAAACAAGCAGCGGTGAAAGCAGAGAAGTGCTTATTCAGAGAGAGAGTGGGCGCGCTTTGGGGATTGAACCAGAGCCATACATTCACCGTAACTGCAAGAATTCATGCATCTTTTGCTTTATAGACCAGATGCCACCTAAGCTGCGTGACACCCTTTATGGCAAAGATGATGACTACCTCTTCTCGTTTGTTTTCGGCAATTATATCACCCTCACCAACCTCAGCGAAGAGGACTATAAGCGCATCATCAGTCAGCATATATCGCCGCTTTATATCTCGCTGCACACCACCAACCCAGAGCTGCGCCAGCAGATGATGCGTTCGGCAAAACCCGTGGACGCCATGCCTATCCTAAAACGCCTGAGTAAAAAGGGGATTAGTTTTCATCTACAGATTGTGTGTGTGCCAGGCTATAACGATGGTGAAGAGTTAGTTAGCAGCCTTGGTGACCTGATGCGGGCAAAGCTGAATCTGCTCTCCATAGGTGTGGTTCCCGTCGGCTTAACTCGCTTTCGGGAGAGGCTAACCAGCTTATCTCCTTTTACTGCTGAAACTGCCACTTCAGCCTTAGCTACCATAGAAGAAGCGAGAAAGCAGCACTCCAGCACTATCATCTATCCTGCGGACGAGTTTTTCGTGCTTGCCAATCAAGCCATTCCTGAAGAAGAGTATTATGGCGATTATCCCCAGCTCGAAAACGGGATTGGCATGCTGAGGCTGAGCATGCAAAACTTCCGCAGTAAGAAACGCAGCCTGCTGAAAGAACTGCGCAAGAAACCTAATAACTACCTGATGCTTTGCTCGGTAAGCGCCTTTGCTTTAATCACTCAGATAGCCAGCGAGCTAAACCAACGCCTGGAAAGCCAGAGCATCCGCGTGCAGCCGATTCGTAATGACTTTTTAGGTGAGCATATAAGTGTCTGCGGCTTAATCACCTTTAGCGACATCAAGAGCCAGCTTAGCGTACAACCAGACGAAATACTCATTCTCCCCTCCTGCATTTTTAACCATAACGGTGAAACGCTGGATGGGGCTGATCGTTTAACCGTGAAGAGCACTTGGGACAATCCCATGCTGCTTATCGATCCTTTTTTTGAAGATTGGGATTACCTGTAGTAATGACACCGATTATCCTTTTTTTCTTGACCTCGGAGTGCCTACGTAAATACAGTGCCCATACCTTAATATAGGAGATTGATTCTGATGAAAAGAATTGTAACTCTTGCCGTTATTGCGCTTATGCTGGTAAGTGCCTGTGGAAATCAGGACGCCCGCCTTGCCAAAGCCAACCGTAAACTGGGTTCCAAGCAGAACCCGATCAAGATGTTTTTTGTCCCTTCCATGGAAGCGGGTAAAGTGGTGCAAAGCGGAGAGGCAATTGCCGCTTTCCTCACCAAAGAGACTGGCTACCATTTCAAAGTAGCGGTGCCCACCAGTTATGCTGCGGTTATCGAAGCTTTGGGAACCTATCAGGCGGATGTTGCCTGGCTGCCCACT
This sequence comes from Candidatus Cloacimonadota bacterium, assembly GCA_023230245.1. Lineage (GTDB taxonomy): Bacteria > Cloacimonadota > Cloacimonadia > Cloacimonadales > Cloacimonadaceae > Cloacimonas. The sequence continues at coordinate 809 of JALNXT010000101.1, read as the reverse complement.
TATGCCTATATCCTCGCCAAACAGAAGTATGACGCGCAAGTAAAGCTGATGACGGTGCGCAATGGCTTGAATAAATACCGGGGGCAATTCGTGGTGCGTGCGGATTCGGATATTAAAACCCTGGAAGACATTACGGGTAAGATTGTTGCCTATACGGACGCCGCCTCCACTTCCGGCTATATCTACCCTTCTGCGGTGCTAAAGCAGCGTAATATTATCCCCAAAGACCACATCTTTGCCGGTGGACATCCTCAAGCCATCCTCTCTGTCTATAGCGGTAGAGCCGATGTTGCCTGCACTTATTGGTCTCCCCCTGATGCCGCTGGACAGCCTATGGATGCAAGGGAAAAGCTCTTCGAGACCTATCCCGATGTGTTTACCAAAATCCGCATTGTGGATTATACGGATTGGATCCCCAATGATACCGTCACTTTCCGCAAAGACCTTCCTCCAGAGCTGGATAGCCAGGTTGCCGAAGCATTATTCCGCTTTGCCAGTACTGCCAGCGGACAGGCTACCCTAAAAGCACTGTATGATATTGACGGCTTAGAGCGTGCCACGGATGCAGATTATGATGTGGTGCGCACCACCTTGAAAGCCTTGGATATGGATCCTGCCACGATGTTAAAATGATACAAACCGCCAAAGATAAGCTGCTGGAAGTGCGCAACCTGGATAAAAGCTATGATGGCAAGAGCCTTGCCGTAAACAAGCTTTCCCTGCATGTGAATACCGGTGATTTCGTTATTCTACTGGGGCTTTCGGGCAGCGGCAAATCCACCATGCTCCGCTGTATTAACCGCCTGATA
>JALNXT010000100.1 GCA_023230245.1 Candidatus Cloacimonadota bacterium | reverse complement strand
ACCACCTTCTTTATCATTAAGTTTTAGCGTTCCGCCAAGCATGGGGTGGCAAACTCCGATTTGCCATAGCATCCTGAAGATGCTTCGATGATAGCTGCGCTATCACTGCCAATTCGGAGATTGGCAACCCAACAGTGTTAGCTATTGTTTAGAAAGGCTTTACCAGCCGTCGGCAATTTCGCCTTTCAGATAGATAAATGCTTTGCCGCTAATCAAAACGCGGGTGCCTTTCACTTCAAGATGGAATCTTCCTCCCCGTTGCGATGCCTGAAACCCTTCCAATTCGTTTTTCCCAAGGCGTTTGCCCCAATATGGCGCCAGAAAGGTTTGTGCCGAGCCGGTAACGGGGTCTTCATTTATGCCTTCCCAAGGGGCAAAATAACGGCAGATGTAGTCCAGTTCGTTTGTGCCAGCAGCCGTAACCGCCACCCCAAAGAACTTATTGCTTTTATAGGCGGTAAGCTTGGCAAAATCGGGCTGCATGGTCAGCACTTGTTCGGGGGATGCATACACCAGAATCAGGTTGTTTGTTTTGGCAGCATATAATATCTCCACAGGCTGATTTGGGCTTACTAAATCTACAACCGCAGATTCTACCTCAAATGCAACAGGAGTATCCACAGGGAAATCCAGCTCAATCAGTTCATCCCTTTTGCGGGCAATCAGTTCACCAGAAAGGCTGTCGAATGAGATTCGGTCATTGCTTGCTATATTTGCCGCAAAAAGTGCCTTAGCTGCTGCCAGAGTACCATGACCGCAAAGCGCAACTTCCACTTCCGGAGTGAACCAGCGGATATGAAACCTGCCACCAGCGATACCTTTTACAAACACCGTCTCAGAAAAGTTAAACTCTTTCGCCAATGCCTGGAGCTTGCTTTGTTCAGGAAACTCATCTACTATCACCACGGCAGCGGTATTACCTTGATAATAGCCCTCTGCAAAGGCATTGATAAAATAAACAGGGTAACTCATTTGTGCTCCTTATCGTCAATCATTTCAGCATGCCAATAAACTTATCCCGCAGTTGCAAGTTCAATGCGGCAAATACTTTATAGGCAAGGACTGGCTCTGCTTTCAGCAGTTTGCATAGTGCATGGAACGGGAAGATATCCGCCTGCACCTCGCTGAGGGCAATCACATTGGCAGTTCTGCGGGTGGGGATCACGAAATTCATCTCCCCAATCAGGTTGCCTTCATCAATTCTCGCCACTTCCAGCATCTTGCCGTCGCCATCTTCAATGCGGATAGACACGCAACCTTTTTCCACACAGATGATATCCCGGCTGCGGTTTCCGGTTTGGATGATGGTCTCTTCCGCCTGGTAGCTCTGTGACAAGGCAACGCTTTTCAGCAGAGTGATTTCAGCGGCATCAAGATAACAGTAAAGGGGATGGGAATTAAGCTTCTGCATGTTCTTCCCCTTTGTGGGTGATGCGGATTATCTTTTGGCAGAGGGTATCGTTGATGGCAGCATGGATTCTGGCACCGTTTTCCGGGTTGGCAGCGATGAAACTATCCAAGGCTCTAAAGCTGATTTTAAGGATCTGGCTATCCCGCAAGGCTCTTAAAGTGAAGAGTGCGTCGGATGCATCCAGGAAACCTGCTTCTCCAGATATTTCCCCGGGGAAGATTTTACCCACTTCGTTCCCGCCGGGGCTGATGGTTTCCAGTTCTCCCTGCTGGAGGATAACTATATAATCCAGCTTATCTCCACAATCAAACACGGTTTCGCGCGCTTTTATGCTTTGGCTTACGAGTTGCTGCGTTAAAATGGCAACGGAATCATCGCTAAGGTATTTGAAGAGGTCGATGTTCTGCTTGCGGATGTAGATGTTCATAACAATTGTTCCTTCTTAGCGAAATCCATAGCGCAGCCGGAGCAGGGTAAGCAGGCTAAATAAGCCGATCATCAATAAGGACACGATGATATCCAGCTTAATGGTGTCTCGTTCTCTGCCCAAAAACTCTATTTTATAGGAGAGAAAGATATTGCGTGCTTGGTTCAAATAGTCACCATGCGCCAGCTTTACAGAGTTTTGGATTAGTTTGTTACTATATCGGGTATCCGGGTGGGCGTCCAGAAATTCGTTGTGCACCGCCACAGTGCTAATGTATTGTTCATAGCCTCTGGAGGTGTCTTTAACGGTTTTCAGGAAGCTTTTCTTTTCATGCTCCAGCAAGTTCAGGCGCGCCGAAGCAACTGTCCAGCCTTCAAATAGCCAGCGGGAGGGAATAGCTTGGCAGAATTCCGGGATTTCACTTTTATGGTTGATGCGCAGGGATTTATTCATCTCGGCAAAGCGGATAACTGCCCCACTGAACATGATTTGGGGGATAATAATGAGCGGCAGGATGTTTATGATAGCGCTGCGGTCTTTAATGATGCTGGAGAAAAACAGACCCATGCTGTAGCCAATAATCCCGCTTAGCAGCAGAAAGATGCTTTGTGGCAAGAAGAACCCTCGCATCCCCAATACCCAGGCAGAGATAAAATAGTAAAGCACCACCTGCACAAGGGTCATGATAAATAACACTGCTTGTTTGGACAGCAAATGGCAGTTAGCAGAGATGTTTAGCTTCATTTCCCTTTGGATGCTTCGCTTTTCTCCCAAGATGTCATCAATGCTATTTGCCAGACCTATAAAAATAAAGATAATAATGGAGATGAAGCCAAAGAGCAGAGTATTTTGGTTGTCCATAAAGCTATATGTTTTCCCTTCCTGAGCACCGCGCAGGACGAAAGCCGTTAACAAGGCTAAGAGCGGTGCTACAAACAAAGTCATGATCAGGTTTATCTTGCTGCGCTGCTTGTTCAGGAAGCTTCTGCGGGTTAGTAATAGCAGATTCCTGATGCTTTGATGTAAGGCTTTTTTGGCAACTGGGTATTTGGCTTGCACAATCAGCTCTTTTTTGGTATTTATCTCCAGTGCTTTGCGGAAACTATGGTCGCGAAACTTCCTCTCCCAATACTCCGGAGGGAAGCGTCTATTCCCGCTAAAATCTGGGGTTTCAATGAGGTCATAGAAATACTCTGGCATTTGCAGCTTGCGCTTAATTTGTAAGTATTCCTGCCTATCCCCGCTGGTGCTTAGCTCTTCCTCGAAATAGCCAAATACTTCCTTACTATCACCATAATAAACCTGCACTCCACCTTTGTCTAACAGCAGAACTTGGTCGAAAGCTTTAAACACCGTGGCATTAGGCTGGTGAATGGTGCAGAGGATGATCTTGTTCTGTTCTTTTAGGGCACATAGAAACTCAGCAATATTCTCGGAATCCTTGGAGGACAAGCCACTGGTAGGTTCATCCAGAACGATGATGGCGGGATTTAGGATTAGCTCCAAGGCGATATTCAGTCTGCGTCGCTGCCCGCCACTAAGCTTCTTGTTCATCACATCGCCCACTATCATACGCCGCTGTTCAAACAGCCCCACATTGTGGAGCAGATTCTCTATACGAGTGCGAATTTCTTCTTTATTCTTCAGATTTGGCAAGGCGAGTTTGATGCGGTAAAATAGGTTCTCATATACGCTTAGGTTGGGAAACAGCAGGTCGTCCTGAGGCACATAGCCAATGTGTTTACGGAAAAAGGGAAAGTTCGTTTCATAGTCTTTATCGTCTATCCTGATACGGCTCTGCTTCGCCTTAATATCTCCCAAAAGCACTTGTAAGAGAGTGGTTTTGCCGCTGCCACTGGGACCCATAATCGCCAGCATGTTTCCTTTAAGCACGCTGAAATGGATATGGGCAAGGGCTGTTTTCCCTCCCTTAAAGGCATGAGATATATCTTCCACAAGTAACTCACCTACCTGCAGAGGTATTTCAATAAGCTCCCAGTGCTTGTTTACCAGATAATTAGCTCCGCCGATACTGATAATATCCTGGTTTTGGATAAAGCTTACAGGATTCGCCTTCACTATCGGAATGCGGTTTATAAACACAATGAAATCTGTGATATTCTGGACTAAAAGCTGTTCTTCCGCATAATAAAAGTGCAATAGGGCAGAGGAGTTTGGCTGCGCCTGCACAAATACTCCCTGCTTATCACGGCATAAATAGTAATCACCCGTCTGCTTAACCGACGTATCATCGGCTACTTCGCGAGTGAGCAGTTGCAATACTGAGCCAGCGCAGGAAGGCAGGGGAAGCTCATCCAAAGCCAGTTCTTTGCTGGGGGTATATTTGTTCTTTGATTCCAGGTGAAACTTGTGATCGTGATAGCGTAGCTGCACTCCGGTTTCAGGGCAAGAGATGTTTATGGAGCGGCTGCCAAGGTTATAGATAAGCCACAAATCCTTGGTGCTAATGCGAAGTTCACCTGCATTACCTTGCAGGAGGATAACGCTGTCGTCTTTTAATCTGTGAAACCGTGCGCTCTCCAGTTTGCGCTCTTCACCGCTATCGACGATGCGGCAAAGCTGATTGTCTGCGCAGGTATCGGGATAGAACAACACCAGGGATTCTATCATGATGAAGACAAATCTTGCTTTCCCATCCGCACCTAAAAAGCGGAAATCACCACCATGCGCAGCCCACACCATGGAATTCATCAGAAGGCTCTCTGCACTGGTATTTACCAATGCGGGGAGGTCTATCACATCGCGCTTGCCTTCCATCAACTGGTAGATATTATCCAGCGAGCTTACATCCAAGCGCAATAAATCGGTAAGCTCCACAATTTCCAGACTGCCAAGGATGTTTAGCTGATTTCGTTCATGGAAAGCGAGGGTTACCAGATTAAGGATTATTTTACTGCGGTCTGAGATGCTTAGATGCAGGTTCAACAAGTTTGCTGCATCGCGGAAAGAAAGCACTTTGCGTCTGGCTTGTTCCAACTTGTACAGGGGAATATCGTTACCGAACATAGAGTGCAATATACGGTCGATAAAGTTTAGCTCATCACCCTTAAGTTTTGCCGTTTTAGCCATGTACAAATACAGGGAGACAACTGCGGTAAGCAGGAGGTCTTGAATATCGGGTTCGGTTTTATCCGCAGATTTTTTAAAGAATCTCAATGCACGCTCGATGGGCTTGTAGCAAAGCTTTCACTTATCATCCTTTTTGTCTCCTGCGTTATCTTTAGAATCTCTTGCAACGCTTTATTCTACATGGTTTAAGCATTGTATAGACAGAAAAACAGCGTAATAGCAGTTGTCAAGTTCATTTTTCCCTGTTTGCTGCTATTGCCCTATCATTGCCCTATCATTGCCCATGATAAGGGCAATGAGTGGGTGATTCGAGCAGAGTAGGTTTTTACTGGTTGGGGTTCTGGTTGGGGTGGCAAACTCCGATTTGCCACAGCATCCGCAGGATGCTTTTCAGACAGCTTTGCTGTCTCTGCCAATGCGGAGATTGGCAGCCCAATAAAAGCTACTGCAAATGCTGCTGTACTACCCACGCCGCAGCCATCATGCCCATGATCGCGGGCATGTAGCTGATGGAGCCGATGGTTTTACGCTGGCGTCCGCGGGTGATAATCAGTTCATCGGGGCTGTCGATATCCTCATCGGGCTTAGTGGGCAATTCAGAGGAATATACGCAGGGGAATGTGCCACGTATCCCGCGCCTGCCCAAAAACTTACGTACCCGCCGGGCAAGCGGGCAATTGTGGCTTTTATCTATGGTGGAGAGGTGTATTTTGCTGGGGTCGGTGCGGTTGCCGGCACCCATGATGGCGATAAACTGGCGGTTTTCCTTAACAAGATATTCCAGTAGTCCAATCTTGGGGCCCAGACTGTCTATCGCATCGATGATGTAATCTGCCCCTGCAAGCAGCTCCGCACGGTTATCGGCATCGATAAAAGCGCAGTGACAAGTTATGCTCGCATGGGGATTGATGTCCAGGATTCTTGCCTCCATA
>JALNXT010000099.1 GCA_023230245.1 Candidatus Cloacimonadota bacterium | reverse complement strand
CAAAAGCCTCGCTGCACTATTACTATCGTAGCAAGGAATTGCTATTCAGAAAAGCCGTGCAGCAGGTGTTCTCCCAGATAATAAAGTATGTCGCAAGCAATATAAATGAAGAAAGTAGCATTGAGAGATTTGTCCAAAAGCTAGTTGATGACATATACGAGATGTTTTTGCTAAATAGAAAGCAGGCTATCTTTGTTTTTACTGAGATGATAAAGCATGAAAAACTGCTGGATGAAATTGTGAATGGAATAGATAGAACTGCCCTTTTGGAAGGCGTGATGAGGAAGTTTCAAAAAGAGCGGGAAGCAGGCAAGATAAAGGATATAGAGCCTGTTGATTTACTGGTAAACATCATATCCATGTGTGTCTATCCCATTATGGCAGAGCCTTTGCTAAAAAGGGTGCTGTCCCTCTCTGATAATGAGTATAAGGCGTTGCTTCTGCGCCGTAAGCAGATGACGATAGATTTTGTGTTAAGTGCCATTCTGAAGGAGAAAGCGTGAAGAAGATATTGTTTAGCCTGCTGGCGATTGCTATGGCTTTCAGTCTCTGGAGTCTCAGCTTGCAAGAATGCCTGCAAAACCTGAGGCAGACAACGCCCTTGAAAGGTAATATTGCCAATATCGAGGGACAAAAGAAGCTTAAGGATAAAAGCCTTACTGCGGGTTATTACCCCTCTCTAAGCGTGGTGGGTGATCTGGGATACAATAGTGAAGTTACCAGCCTGAATACTGGTTCTGCTATGCCTATCAGTCTGCCCGAGCCGGATAAAGATAGAGAAAGCTTGGGGTTGGAATTAAAACAAATGGTGTGGGATTCTGGAGCAACCCAACTGATGAAACAGATGAACAATCTGGAAAGTCAGGCAAAGACTTGGGAAGTAAGTGCAGCTATGGACAGCCGGGAAATGGAGGCAGTAAGCTTGTATTATAGTGTAATCTCACTAACCGAGGCTTTAGCTATCACGGAGCTGCAAACAGGCAGTCTGAACTCGCGCCTGGAACAAGTGAAATCTGCTTACCAGAACGGGATAAGGGAAGCAAGCGATGTGCAATTAGTAAGCTACGATTTGCTAAGTAATAGCGACAGAGTGAATAGCTTGCAAAAGTCTAAACAAGCAGCCCTGGATAAGCTGGCGCGTTTGTGTGGCATGGAACTAAGCAGCGATGTGGAATTAAGCATACCAGATTTGCTGTTACCAGAAACGGAAGAGTTTAACCGTGCAGAACTGAGGCGTTTGGAAACTCTGATTGCCTTGCAGCAGACAAATTCCCGCTTGGCAAAGCGCAAAAACTATCCCCAAGTTTATGCCCGAGCGATGGCTGGTCTGGGCAAGCCCGGTTATAATATGTTTTCCACAGACTTGCACGATTATTATAGCATAGGCTTAAGCCTTAGTTGGAAAATATGGGATTTTGGACAAGGACTGCAGGAAAGCCGGATTGCCATGAATGAGGCTGCGATAATGGAAGCGAATAAGGCAAACCTTCTGCTTTCGTTGCAAAACGAACTTAGCGGGCTGGATGCCGAACTGGAAAGTGTGGACAACAACATAGCAAGCAGCAGGCAAAAAGTGGAGCTGCTGGAGAAGATAGTGCAAGCCTATGAAGGCAAATACAGCTCTGGGATTATCACCACCACAGAACTATTGATTCAAACCAATAACCTGCTAAGCGCCAAGCTGGAGCTGCAAAGCAGCGTTACCAAGCTTTCTGCCTTGCAGGCAAAAAAACTGCTGCTCTTAGGAGGGAAAATATGAAAGCCATATATGTATTGATGCTAATCGCAGTTCTGGCGGGCTGTACAAGCAAAGACAACAGTGATGCCTGGGGAAATTTTGAAGCGGAAGAAACAGTACTCTCTGCCCGCATTGCCGGGAATATTATCGAAATGTATGTTCAGGAAGGCGATACTGTGCAAGCTGGCGAGCTGATTGCGGTAACAGATACCACAGATTTGGCACTTAGCCGCAGCGAATTGCAAGATAATATCCGCTTGCTGCAGCTTAAACAGAAAGCGGCAACTGAGAAACTACAGCTTGGGTTAACAGAAAAAGGAAACCTACAGATTGAACAACAACGGTTTGAGAAACTGCTGCTTCAGAATGCCACAACTCAGAAACAGGTGGACGATATTAATGCCAACCTGCGGCTTAAAGAACAAAGCCTAAAGCTAAATAACACTGAAATCCAGATTGCAGGCTCGGAGATTAACATCGCCCAAACAAAGCTGCAAACAATTAACGCTAATATCGCCAAGTGCTATCTGAAGGCTCCGTACGAAGCAACCGTGCTAAGTACTTATGCAGGAAAAGCAGAGTTTGTGCCAACCGGCAAACCGATAGTTAAACTGGCGGATATGAAAAACCTGAAGGTAGTCTTTTACATCTCTGGCAGCCAACTGACGAGTGTGAAAGTGGGTAAGGAGATCACAGTGCGGATAGACGGAGCTAAAAAACTGGAAACATACTCCGCAAAGATAAGCTATATCAGCAGCAAAGCAGAATTTACTCCCAAAGTGATTCAGACGCGCGAAGAGCGCACTAAGCTGGTTTATCGGGTGGAGGCAATCTGCGTAAGTAACGGTAGTTTGAAGCTGGGGATGCCGGCGGAGATAGTGTTTTAGGTGATGCAAGCATTTATTAGTGCCCAAGGTTTAGTTAAGCACTACGGCAATACCCTTGCCTTGGATAATGTGTCCTTCGAAGTATATCAGAACGAGATTCTTGGCTTTATTGGTCCCGATGGAGCAGGTAAGAGCACCTTGTTTGAGATATTGACTACCCTGTTAATACCCGATGCGGGAGAAGCAAGTATAAACGGCATGGATATCCATAAGGACTACGGCAAAATACGCGCTTCCATTGGCTTTATGCCGGGTAAGTTCTCACTGTATCAGGATTTGACGGTGCAGGAAAACTTAAGTTTCTTTGCCAACATCTTTGGTAGCAGCATAGAAGAAAACTATCACCTGATAAAGGGGATATATGAACTGCTGAAGCCATTTGCCAATCGCAAAGCAGGTGCACTTTCCGGAGGAATGAAGCAGAAGCTGGCTTTGTGCTGTGCGCTTATTCACAAGCCCTTGGCTCTGTTTTTGGATGAGCCTACCACTGGAGTGGATGCAGTGTCCCGCACGGAATTCTGGGATAACCTGATGCAGATTAGGGATAGCGGCATACCAATTGTGGTCTCTACCCCATATATGGACGAAGCTACGCGCTGCGACAGAGTTGCCATGATTCATAACGGCAGAATTATGAAGCTGGATACCCCTGATAACATAATAAAAGGCTATGACGGCAAGCTGCTCTCCATTACCTGCAAAGACAGGCAAAAGCCAAAAGCATTGTTGCAAAACGAAGCAGCCATTACCAGCCTTTATTCATTCGGCGATGCATTGCACATTAGCCTAAATAACACCGATGCCTCTACCCTGAAACTTATAAGCAGCAAGCTTGAACAAGGCATGGATTCTCCATATCAGATAAAGGAAGTCTTTCCTATCTTCGAGGATTGCTTCCTGCAGCTTATGGGACAGATGAAGAAATGAGTGATGTAATTATCCAGGCAAGCAATCTCAGCCGTAGGTTTGGCAATTTCGTGGCAGTGGACAACATCACTTTCGAGGTAAGATCAGGGGAAATATTCGGCTTTCTAGGTGCAAATGGTGCAGGCAAAACCACAGCTATGCGCATCCTTTGCGGTTTATTAGCCCCAAGCTCCGGCAGTGCTACTGTGTGCGGATACGATGTAGCAACTCAAAGCGAGCAAGTGAAGCTGAATATAGGATATATGAGCCAAAGGTTTTCGTTGTTCGATGACCTCAGTGTTTGGGATAACATCAGTTTCTATGCAGGGATATACAAGATGAGCCGTGCTCAGATTAAAGATGCAGGCAACACTATGCTAGACAAGCTGGAGCTAAGTAAATACAAAAACAGGCTGGTAGGCTCATTACCTCTGGGCTGGAAGCAGAAGCTGGCTTTTGCCATCGCCATAATCCACAAACCGCAGCTTGTATTCCTGGACGAACCTACCGGAGGAGTGGATCCCATCACCCGCAGAGCTTTTTGGGATATGCTTTACGCCGCTGCAATCGAAGGCATAACCATATTTGTTACCACTCACTACCTGGACGAAGCTGAATATTGCGATAGAATATCCATCATGGTAAATGGTAAAATTGGCGCACTTGGCACACCCTTAGAACTAAAGGAGCAATTTAAGGTACTAAGCATCTACGATGTAATATTGGCTTTGGCAAGAGGGGAGGAAGCTTGAAAAACCTAAGTATCTTCGTCCGCAAGGAATTCTTGCATATAGTCCGCGATCCCAAATCCCTCATGATAATGGTATTATTGCCTCTGGTAGAGATCATGTTGATTGGCTTTGTGCTGCGCTTCGAGATAGCAAACACCAATCTTGCTGTTGTCGATATGGCAAAGCAGCAGCAATCCACCAAACTGATTCACAGACTGGAGGGAGGCGATAGATTTAAGGTGCGGCTCACCCAATCTATGCCTGAGGCAGAAGAATTGCTAACAGAAGGCAAGGTTAAGGCAATACTGTATATATCTGAGGATTTTGACCGCAAGGCTGTTGAGAACAGCGAAAGCTCTTTACAGCTTCTACTGGATGCCACCGATCCCAATATTGCCACTACAATTGAAGCTTATGTAAAAGCCACTTTAGCAGATTTCTGGGTAGATAGCATTGGCGGAAGCCCTGTCCCCATGCTTATTACCGAGCAGATGTTTTATTACAATCCATTGCTTAAGAGCGTTTATGCCACTGTTCCCGGCTTGATCTCGGTGGTTTTGATGCTTATTTGTGCCTTGATGACCTCCATCTCGCTTACCCGCGAAAAGGAAAGCGGTACCCTGAAAGTACTACTTATCTCACCGCTAAAGCCCTTACAGATTATCATCGGCAAACTGGCACCCTATCTACTTGTTTCCCTGTTGATTACAGGCATTATCTTAGCTCTATCTTTCGGCGTGTTTGGTGTGCCAATGGCGGGGTCTTTAATCATGCTAATCATGGTGAGTTTTGTGTATTGCCTCTGTGCTCTGGCTTTGGGGTTTTTGATCTCTACCAAGGCAAAAACACAGCAAGTTGCCATGATGATGTCATTGGCTGGGCTGATGTTGCCCACCACCCTGCTTAGTGGCATGATCTATCCCATCAAAAACATGCCCCTATGGTTGCAGGGGATTACCTATATTATGCCGGCAAGATGGTTTGTTAGCATCTTAAAGCATATCATGTTAAAGGCTTCTCCATTTTCTGCCTATGCAGGTGAACTGGTTGTTTTACTAATAATGACCGGTATTTTCACCCTTCTCAGCCTCAAAAACTTCACCACCAGATTCAGGTAAACAAGCATGCGTAATATACTTATCCTCATCAGCAAAGAGTTCAAGCAGATCTTTCGTAACCGGGCGATGTTGGCTATCATAGTCTTTTTGCCCATTATCCAGCTATTAGTGCTGTCCAATGCAGCAGATTTTGAGCTAAAGAAGATATACCTTGCCTGGGAAGATTTGGATAAATCACCCCTTTCGGCTGCATTGTTAAACAGCTTTACCGCTGGAGACCTTTTTATTCTAACCGGCAACAGCGACAACCCCAACACAAACGATATCCAACTGAGAGATAACCAGGCAGACCTTGTTATCAGCATCCCCAAAGGTTTTGAAAGAGACCTAATCAACAGGATACCTGTAAGCATACAGATGCGTATAAATGCCGTGGACGGCACGGCTGCGGGGCTAATATCCGCCTACACTGGCAAGGTGCTAAGTGGCTTTTACCTGTCTGAATTACTGCAAGTGCAGGAAACCCCCAGCTCTACCGCCACCAGATACCTGTTTAACACCGAACTAATCTATAAGATCTATATGATACCGGGTATTCTGGTTATTCTCGTAAGCGTTATCGGCTTGCTGTTAACCGCTTTGAACATAGCCCGCGAA